>CAYTPH010000012.1:0-21172 GCA_964439635.1 uncultured Terriglobales bacterium | reverse complement strand
GCTCGTCCAGCACCTTCACGTTGAAGCAGACGCACTCCTTGGCGGTGAAGGCGTCCATGTTGCCGCCGATGGAGTCCACCTGCCGCGCGATGTCCTCCGCCGTGCGCGACTTCGTCCCCTTGAACACCATGTGCTCGAGGAAGTGCGAGATGCCGTTGTGCTCCGGCTCCTCGTGGCGGGAGCCGGTCTTGACCCAGATCCCCACCGACACCGAGCGGATGTGCGGCATCTCCTCGGTCAGGACGGTCAGCCCGTTGGGCAGGACCGCGCGCTGGATGCGCCGCAACTCGTCCACCCTCGGCCTGGAACCAGCAGTCATTCCCCTCACCCCTCGATTGTACACACCTGTGATTTCCGCGTGAGAAAACATTAGTCCTTAAAAATCAACAGCTTATAACGCCTGGAAGGGAACTTCGGAGGCCGGGAACGGGCTTCCCCAAATCGTCTCCCGACGGTTTAGAATCAATCCATTGGATGCATGCCGCAGCAGCCACAAAGCGAACTATTAGGCCTTGATAATCAGCAACTTACGAAGCTGATGCAGGGATTTGGGGAGCCCGGTTACCGCGGCCGCCAGCTCTTCGATGCCCTGTACCGCCAGCGAGTGGACTCGCTCGACCGCATCACCACGCTGCCCCAGGGACTGCGCCGGCGGCTGGCCGAGGCCGGCCACATCGTTGGTCTGCCCGGAGTGGAGAAGAAATTCACCTCTTCCGATGGCACGGTCCGCTACCTGTTCGGTTTCTCCGACGGCCAGAGCGTGGAGACGGTGTGGATGCCGGAGGGCGACGGCGGCGAATCCGGCGACGGCTCCGAAGCCGGCGAGGGCGACGCCCGCGCCTGGAGCCGGGCCACCATCTGCGTCTCCAGCCAGGTGGGCTGCGCCGTGGACTGCCGCTTCTGCCTCACCGCCGAGCTGGGCCTCATTCGCAACCTGTCGGCGGGGGAGATCGTCGGGCAGGTGCTGGCCGTGCTCAACGACCAGCAGGTGGACGTCGAGCGGGAGCGCATCAACCTGGTCTTCATGGGGCAGGGCGAGCCGTTCCTCAATTACGACAGCTTCATGCAGGCGGTGCGGCTGCTGGCGGAGGGGGCGAAGGTCCCGGCCTCGCGCATGACCGTCAGCACCTCCGGCATCGTGCCCCGCATCGCCGATTTTGGCCGCGAGCCGCTGCGGCCCAAGCTGGCCATCTCGCTCAACGCCTCCAACAACCGCGTCCGCGGCGAGATCATGCCCATCACCCGCAAGTGGGACATCGAGAAGCTGCTGGCCGCCGCCCGCCAGTTCCCGCTGCGCGAACGCGAGCGCCTGACCTTCGAGTATGTCCTGCTGGACGGCGTGAACGATTCGGCCGAGAGCGCCCGTGAGCTGGCGGAACTCCTGCGTGGGTTGCGCGCGAAGGTGAACCTCATCGCCCTGAACCCCGGCCCCGGCATCCCCTTCGGCACGCCCGCCGAGGAGCGTGTCCACGCCTTCCAGCAGACGCTGATCAAGGCCGGTATTCCGGCGTTCATCCGCCGTCCCCGCGGGCGCGACATCTTCGCCGCCTGCGGCCAGCTCAAGAAGACGGTGGAATTGCTCACCCTACCGTGACGTCCTGGGGGCGGGCGACTTCAGCGCGCACCCTGACAAGCCGGAAGTCGGCAACCGGCGACTACTGCTTGCTGTACTGCTCCCCCGCCTCGATCCGCACCTGTAGCTGGTTCTCTTTCGGGGGCAGCGGGCAGGTGGCGTACGGCGTGAACGCGCACGGCGGGTTGTAGAGCTTGTTGAAATCAAGCTCCACGCGCCCATCCTTCGGCGCGGGCGTATCCAGATAACGTCCCGCCGGATAGGTCTCCGCTTTCTTGGTCAGGTCCGAGAGGATGAAGAACAGCGTGCCGTCGCTGTTGGCGATGGGATAAAGCCGGAACTCCTGCCCGTCGAGCGTGAACCGCGCCTCGCCCACGGCCGGCACCTGCTGCGTATCGCCCACCACGTTGAGGATGGCCAGCTTCTTGTCGGTCGGCGCCCAGGTGGCGCTCACCCGGTACTTGCCGCGGACCGGGAAGTACTGCAACCCGCGGAACTTCGCGATGGCCGGACTGGCCGAGTCCTTCACCCGCAGCGCGTACCGCTCGCCGCGCTTGATGAGGAACATGCTGAGCGTGCCCGCCTCCAGCTCGGTGGGCGGCCCCGGCGGGGCACTCACCAGCTTGATCCGCTGGACCGGCTTGCCACCCGAGGCCACGCGCACGCCTTTTTCGGCGACGAACGTCAGCTCATCGCCCCTGCGGGTGATCACCCCCAGCCGCTCCGGCGCCGCCGCGCTCATCAACTCGACCTTGTTGCCGCGCGCCCGCCCCACCGTGTTCTCGCCCTCTTCCAGCCAGTGCAGCCCCACCAGCGGCAGCCAGTCGGACTTGAGGTCCTTGACCCGCTCCGCCCGCCACTTCAGCATCTGGCGCGCATAGTCGTCGTGCGCCGCCGCCATCGCGGCAGCAAGTACCATGAATATCGCGGCTCTTCTCATTGTGTTCAGAATGGATGCGCGCCCAGCCCGTGGGATTCACCAACTGGCATCCGGGAACCGGGAACTGGGAACTACTGCCGGCCCTTCGCGTACTCCACCGGACTGGGCAGCGGCTGCATCTCCCGCCCCGCGAAGATGTCCTCGAAGGCGCGCATGAAGTCGGCGTGGATCAGCCCGTTGGTGGCCAGCGTCTCCTGGCTGTCCATCCGCCACTTGGCGCCGTCGAAGCGCGTCACCTTGCCCCCGGCCTCCTCCACGATGGTCACGCCGGCGGCAGTGTCCCAGGGATTGAGGTTGAACTCCCAGAAGCCGTCGAAGCGCCCTGCGGCCACGCTGGCCAGGTCGAGCGCCGCCGACCCCGCGCGCCGCACCCCGTGCGTCCGCAGCGTGATCTGGTGGTAGAAGTGGATGTTGGGATTCTGGTGCCGCTTGTGGCTGGGGAATCCGGTCGCCACCAGGCACTCGGCCAGGGCGCCGGTCTTGGAGACGTGGATGCGCCGCTGGTTCAGCCAGGCGCCGCCGCCGCGCTCGGCGGCGAACAGCTCGTCGCGCGCCGGGTCGTAGACCACGCCGGCCACGCGCTCTTCTTTCCGCAGCACGCCCAGGGAGACGCAGAACACGGGGAAGCCGTGGGCGAAGTTGGTGGTGCCGTCCAGCGGATCGACGTACCAGCGGTACTCGGCGCCGGTCTCGCGGCGCGCGCCCTCCTCGCCCAGCACGTCGTGCCGCGGGAAGCGCGCCTGGATGCGCTCCATGATGAGCGCCTCCGCCTCGCGGTCGGCTACGGTCACCAGGTCCACGTCGCCCTTGTACTCGATGACCACGCGGCGGGCGAAGTGCTCCATCAGCAGCGCGCCCGCCTCGCGCGCGATCTCGCTCATCGCCGGCAGCAGTTCCAAGCTACTCCCGCCGCCGCCGGCCGTCTTCGGCGATGTACATGATCTCGTGTTTGAAGATGAACAGGTTGGGCGCCCCTTCGCGCGTCACCCGCACCATGTTCTTGTCGTGGTATTCCACCCAGCCTTGAATGAGCTCGCCGTCGCGCAGCTTGATGGTGACCGGGGTCTGGTTCTCGCCCAGCTGCTTCAGGTAGGCGGCTTCCTCGAAGGTGTCTTCGGGCGGTGGGGTCTTGCCTTTGCGGAAAGGATTGGGCGACGCGCGGAACGGCATGCCGCCATTCTACAACGTCACTTCAGCTTGCTGGTGTAGTAACCGGCGCGGTGGCGGGCCACCACCGGGCGGTCCCACTTCACCGTGACCTGGATCCGCCGGAACTCCGAATCCGACAACCGCGCCTTCGGATAATACGAGATCAGGTACTGGGTGCGCAGTTCGTCGCTGACCTGGGCGTAGGCCTTGTCCAGCGCCTCGATGGAGTCGGCGTAGAAGTGCTTGCCACCGGTGTCCTTGGAGAGCTGGATGAGAGCGTGCTCGCCGCCGGTGTTGCGGCCGGCCTGGGCGGAGATGGGCACCACGATGATGCTGTAGACGATGGCCTCGGCCTGCTGGGCGGCGCGCAGCGCGGCGGCATAGCCGGTGCGGCTGAGGGTGTCGCCGCCGTCGGAGATCAGCACCATCACCTTGCGCCCGTCGCGCTCCACCAGCGACTCGGCGCCCAGGTAGATGGCGTCGTAGAGCGCGGTCGCCGAGCCCGGGTGCAGCCGCTCGATGGCGCGGTCGATGCGCTTCAGGTCGGAGGTGAAGGGCACCACCCGGTCCACGAACTCGCTGAACTGGTAGAGCTCCAGCGCGTCCACCGGCCGCAGCAGGCTGCGCACGAAGCGCCGCGCCGACTCCTTCTCCAGCTTCAGGTTCTGCCGCGTGCTCAGGCTGGTGTCCAGCGCCAGCACGACGCTGAGCGGCAGCTGCGACTCGCGCTGGAAGAGCGCGATGCGCTGCTCGATGCCGTCCTCTGTCAGGGTGAAGTCTTCCTTCTTCAGCCCGCCCACCGGCGCGCCGTTCTGATCGACGACGGTGGTGAACACGTTCACCAGCTTCACGTCCACCTTGAAGGTGGGCTTCTCGTCTTCCTGCGGGGCGGGGACCTGCTGGGCCACGGCACACACGGCCAGGGTGATCACGGCGGCGGCGATCAGGAGCTTCTTCATCAGGAGCTGTGTAGTTGGATGCAAGGATCAGTGATTCCGTTCTTCTTGGGTGGGGCACCCGGGGGCGCTGAGGGCCTCATGCCTTCTTGATCTCGTCGGGGAAGGGCTCGCCGTCGGCCCAGACGGCGCCGTCGGCGAAGTACTCCTTCTTCCAGATGGGCACGGTCTTCTTGAGGGTGTCGATCAGGTAGCGGCAGGCGTCGAAGGCGGCGGCGCGGTGGGCCGAGTACACGGCGATGAGCACGCTGCTCTCGCCGATCTCCAGCCGCCCCAGCCGGTGGACCAGCGCCACGTTGCGGATGGAGAAGCGCTGCAGGGCTTCCCCTGCCAGCGTCCGCATCTGCTTCAGCGCCATCTCCTCGTAGGCCTCGTAGTCGAGGTAGAGCGTCGGCCGGCCGCGGGAGTGGTTGCGCACGATGCCGTCGAAGATGACGATGGCGCCGTCCTCGGGGCGCTCCAGCGCAGGCACGATGTCGTGGGGCACGATGGGCTCGCGCACGATGCCGACGTGCGGTCCGGCCGCCGCACCGGCTTTGCCGCCGGAGACCGGCGGCAGCAGCGCCACTTCATCGCCGTCCTTGAGCGGCGCCGAGCGCGCCGCGTACTCCTGGTTCACCGACACCGCGATGGCCGGCAGGAACTGCTGGAAGCGGGGGTACTGACGCTGGTAGCCGGCCAGCAGGTCCTGAAGCGTCGCCCCGGCCGGCAGCTCCACCGCATCCGTAGCCTTGCCCAGCACGTCCTTCAGCATGCCGAAGACCAGCACGTTGACCCGCATGAGGAGAGCATACAGCCCGTGGCCACCAGTCGTCACCGAGGGGCGGGAGGAGGGACTTTTAGCCGCTGCGCCAGGCTAACGAAACGCGGGTCGTCATGGAGAGACTTGTGCATGTAGCGCCAAATGTCACCCATCCAACTGAAGCGCTGCTGGTCGGCGGCAGCCAGCCAGCGAAAGGCCTCTTCCTTGTCATCGAGAGCCGCGTAGATCTGAGCCAGACCCCAGGCGTCCATGGCGGTGGGTTTCTGCCGCAGCTCCGCGGCGACCTGGCCGGCCTCCTGCCGCCGCCCGCCCAGCGCGTAGACGTATCCCAGCTTCCATCGCAGTCCGGGGTTTCCGGCCGCCGCCTGGGCAGCGGCCGCGACAGCCTCGTCGAATCGGCCTTTTGCGGCATAGGCCTCCGCCAGGATGCCCAGGCCCACGGGGAAATCCGCGCGCAGCTCGAGGGACTTGCGCGCCTCAACGATCGCCTGGTCGGCATTGCCGGTGTGCAAGTACAACGATGCCAGCCACGCCTGATAGATCGGCGTCAGGGGGTCGACTTCAATGGCCTGGCGCATTTGGCGGAAACTTTCTTCCACGTGCCCAAAGCGCAGCAAGTACCAGGAATAGTGTGCGTGGGCCTCGGGCAGATTGGGATTCAGCGCCAGGGCGCGCTGGAAGCCCCGCTCCGCGCCCGGCCAATCCCACTCGCGGTACAGTTTGTTCTCCGCCAGGGCTTCGTGGACCTCTGCCAGGGTGTCGTCCAACTCCAGCGCCCGGCGGGCGGCCGCCTGCGAGCGCAGGAAGGCGTCGGGGAATGCGTCGTGGCCCACCAGGCTGTAACCCATCGCCAGGGCGGCGTAAGCGGCGGCGTTGCTGGGGTCCTTGTCCACCGCCTGGTGGAGCAGCGTCAGCCCGCTGCGGAAGCCCTCGGGCGTGAACTTGTTGAGCTGGAACTTGCCTTTCAAGTACGTTTCATACGCCTCGGGATCGACGCTGGGGCGGCGCGCCAGGCGCGCCTGCTCGTCCGGGGTGAGCTGCAGGCGGATGTGGCGGGTGATGGCGCTCACGATCTCGTTCTGCACTGTCAGCACATCGCGCACCTGGCGTTCATAGCGCTCGGCCCAGAGATTCTCTTCCGTATCCGCCCGCACCAGGCGGACCGTGACCTGCACGCGGTCGCCGACCCGCGTCACCGCGCCGGTGACCACCGCATCCACGCCCAGCTCGGTGGCGATGAGGGAAATCGCTTTGTCGGTCTTGTGATAGCGCCTCACCGACGAGCGTGCGATCACCCGGCGCAAGCCACGGAGCTTGGAGAGATCGGTGATCAGCGATTCATGCACGCCGTCGGCGAAGTAGGCTTGCTCGGGGTCCCCGGATAGGTTCTCCAGAGGCAGCACGGCGAGCGAGCGAATGGCCTGCTCCCCGCCCAGGGACGGGGCGAGCCGGCGGCGCACTCCCGGCAGCAGCGCCACCATCACGAGGACCAGGCCCACCAAGGCGGCCGGCGCCAGCCGCCGATGACGGCGCAGGAAATAGCGCAGGCTGACCGGCAGCGAAGGCACCCTGCCTTTCTGGATCGCCTCCAGCGCGGCCAGCACCTCGCCGGCGCGCTGGTACCGCTGCGCCGGGTTCTTCTCCAGGCACCGTTCGATCACCGCCCGCAGCTCCAGCGGGACCTTGGCCGGCAGGGCCGGGAGCGGCTGGTTCAGGATGGCGGAGCTCAGCTCGAAGCCGGTGTCGCCACGAAAGGGCAGGCACCCGGTGGTCATCTCGTAGAGCACTACCCCCAGAGCCCACACGTCGTTGCGAGTGTCGGCCGGCTGGCCACGAAGCTGCTCGGGCGGCATGTAAGCCAGGGTCCCGGCGACCACTCCCGCCTCGAGCGACGCCTGCGAGCGGGTGGCCTCCTCCAGCTGGCTTTCGGGGAAGTGCTTCGCCAGTCCGAAATCCAGGACCTTGGCCCGCCCGTTGTCGGGGATCACCACGTTGGCGCTCTTGAAGTCGCGGTGGACCACGCCGCGCTCGTGGGCGTGTGCCAGGGCCACAGCCAGTTGCACCCCGTAGGCCAGCACCTGCTCGGCCGGCAGGGCGCCTGCCGCCAGCCGCGTGCTCAACGACGGGCCCGCGACCAGTTCCATGGCGATGAAGGCCTGGCCGTCGGCCTCGCCGACCTCGTAAACCGTGCAGATGTGCGGGTGGTTCAGCTTGGAAGCGGTGCGCGCCTCGCGCAACAGGCGCGCCCGCGCCGCCGGGTCCTCGAAGCTGCTGGCGGGCAGGATCTTGATGGCGACGTCGCGCTCCAACTGCTGGTCGTGCGCGCGGAAGACCACGCCCATGCCGCCGGCGCCGATCTGCTCGACGATGCGGTAATGCCCCAGGACACTCCCGATCAGCCGGGACGGCGACGCCATAGGCGCGGCATGCTAGCCCCGCGGCCACCCCAAGTCAATCGCGCCACGCAGCTTCCAACAAACTGACAACTGCAAACTACTTCACGTTGAAAGTGTGCAGCAGGTTGAACACCAGGGCGAACATGGCAGCCATGAAGCCCATGAGGATGAACGCGATCGCCGCCAGCGTCTGGTTGAATCGCAGCGCCGCATCCTCGCCGGCGATCACCGCTTCGAGCGTCTGCTTGTAGCTATCGTCTACCCACCGTGTCCGAGATTTCACATGCCGCATCCGCCACACGACCATGCAGACCGTCACGAAGGCCACGGGTGTGGCCAGTGCTGCGATGGCGGACGGCACCACCCGCCAGGGGTGCTCCAGGAGGAACCCCACAGCCGTCATCACGGCGGTGGCAACACCGCTCCACAACAGGACGCGATTGACCTTACTGACCGGCTGCTTGGCCGGCTGCGTTCCCGCTTTCATGCTTGACCTCCGGCCGCGGCGGTCCGTTGCTGGCAGCGGTGGCATAGGCCGCCTTGGCGCTCGGCGATTTCCTTCGGGATCTGCCGTCCGCACTTCTTGCACGGCACCCGTTCCCCTGATTCTTCGTGCGTCGCCGGCTTGCTGGCGGTGGGGGGGCCGAGTTCCGCGAACGCTCCTCCCAGGAATCCGGCTCCGATCAGGAAGGGGATGTTGAACATGCGCATGTTCAGCAGCAGGAGCAGCAGGTCGTCGCCTTGGGTGACCCCGAGCCAGCGGGTGACGCCAAGTCCGGCAAAGATGCGAACCAGTTCTAGCGGAATGGCTGCCACCGCACCCAGGGCGCCGCGAAAGAAGGTGGGGATCTTGAAGGCGCGGATCTTCAGGGCCAGCGCCACTACCGCGATGAGCGCCGCGGCATCGAGTACGACCAGGATAAGGACCGCCAGCCAGTACATCCCGCACCTCCATGGGGGAGGCCTCGGGCCGAACGTCCGGCAGATGTTACGTTCAGGGAGCCCGGCGAGGCAACAACTCTTCGTGGTCGGCCCCCTGATCCAACTCAGGAAAGGAAAAGCCCGGCCGAGGGCGGCCGGGCTACAGCTTGAGATCCTTCGCTCCGCTCAGGATGACGGCGGCGGGCTTGCACCCCACGACGCACAAGCCGCGTCGTGGAGACCCCGCTGCTCCCGCTTGCTCGGCTGCGCCTTCGCGGCGCTCACGCCCCCGCCTGAAGGCGGGGGCTGCCGCCGTCACATCACCGGGTTCCCGGTCAGCACCCGCTCCCGCTCGGCATCGTGCTCGCGCGACTGCTCCGGGGTCTGCGGCAGGGCGATGGCCAGCACCTCGTCGATGGTGTTGACGTAGTGGATGGTCACACCTTCGAGCTGGTCGGGGGTCAGGTCCTCCTCGATGTTCATCTGGTTCTCGGTGGAGAGGATGACGTCGCGGACGCCGGCGCGCTTGGCCGCCAGCACCTTTTCCTTGATGCCGCCCACGGGCAGCACGTTCCCGCTGAGGGTGATCTCGCCGGTCATGGCGGTGTACGGCCGCACGCACTTGTCGGACAACAGCGAGACCAGCGTGGTGGCCATGGTGACGCCCGCCGAGGGGCCGTCCTTGGGGATGGCGCCCGCGGGCACGTGGATGTGCAGGTCGTGGTCCTTGAAGAAGTCCTCGTCGATGCTCAGCTTCGCGGCGTTGGAGCGCACCCAGGTGAGCGCGGCCTGCATGGACTCCTGCATGACCTGGCCGATCTGCCCGGTCATGGTGAAGCCGCCCTTGCCCTTCATCTTGTTGGCTTCGATGAAGAGGATGTCGCCGCCCACCGGGGTCCAGGCCAGCCCTACGGCCACGCCGGCGCGCTTGGTGCGCTCGGCGATCTCCGTGTCCACCCGCACCTTGATGCCGCCCAGGAACTCCTTGATGTTGTCGGGGGTGACCACCAGCTTCTCGGTGCGGCCCTCGGCGATGCGCCGCGCCTGCTTGCGGCAGATGGTGCCGATCTCGCGCTCCACGTTGCGCACGCCCGCTTCGCGGGTGTAGTGAGCGATGATGTGCCGCAGCCCGGCCTCGGTGAACTCGATCTGCTCCGGCTTCAGGCCGTTCTCCTCGGTCTGGCGCGGCACCAGGTAGCGAGTGGCGATGTGGACCTTCTCGTTCTCGGTGTAGCCCTGCAGCTCGATGATCTCCATGCGGTCGCGCAACGGCTCGGGGATGGGATCGAGCTGGTTGGCGGTGGTGATGAACAGCACCTTCGACAGGTCGAAGGGCACGTCCAGATAGTTGTCGCGGAAGCTGTTGTTCTGCTCGGGGTCGAGCGTCTCCAGCAGGGCCGAAGCGGGGTCGCCACGGAAGTCGCGGCCCAGCTTGTCCACCTCGTCCAGCATGAAGACGGGGTCGTTGGTCTCGGCGCGGCGGATGCCCTGCATGATCTGGCCGGGCAGTGCCCCGATGTAGGTGCGCCGGTGGCCGCGGATCTCGGCCTCGTCGTGCACGCCACCCAGCGACAGCCGGGTGAACTTGCGTCCCAGCGCCCGCGCTATGGACTTGCCGAGTGACGTCTTGCCCACGCCCGGAGGGCCGACGAAGCACAGGATGGGCCCCTTCATCGTGGGCTTCAGCCGCCGGACCGAGAGGTAGTCCAGGATGCGGTCTTTTACCTTCTGCAGGTCGTAGTGGTCCTGGTCGAGGATCTCCTTCGCCTTCAGGATATCGACCTCGACCCCGCTCGACTTCGACCACGGCAATACGGCGAGCCACTCCACGTAATTCCTGGTGACCGAGTAGTCCGCCGCCGCCGGCGAGATGCGCGACAGGCGATTCAGCTCCTTCATCGCCTCCTTCTTCACTTCCTCGGGCATTCCCGCCGCTTCGATCTTCTGCCGTAATTCCTCTACATCCCTGGAGGTCTCATCCTGCTCCCCCAGCTCCTTCTGGATGGCCTTCATCTGCTCCCGCAGGTAGTACTCGCGCTGGGTCTGCTGGACCTGGTCCTGGACCTCGGACTGGATCTTGTTGCGCAGCTGCTGGACCTCGAGTTCCTTGGTGAGGTGGCGGTTGATCTTCTCCAGGCGGACGCGGATGTCGCTGGTCTCCAGCAGGTCCTGCTTGTCCTTGGTGGCCAGCGAGGGCAGGGAGCTGGCGATGAAGTCCACCAGACGGCCGGGCTCCTCGATGTTCATGGCCACGGTCTGGAGCTCGTCGGAAAGAGTAGGCGAGCCGGCGACGATCTGCTGGAACAAGGCCAGGACGTTGCGCTGCAGGGCTTCGACTTCGGGGGTCTGCTGGCCTTCGTTCTCCGCCAGGATGTCGGTGGTGGCGCGCATGAAGGGCGTGAGCTGCGAGTATTCGCGGAGATGCACCCGCTCCAGGCCCTCGGTGAAGACGAACAGGCTCTGGTTGGGCATGCGCACCACCTTGTGGACGATGGCCAGCGTGCCGATGGAATAGAGGTCCACGGGCTGGGGGGCGTCCACGCGGGCCTCGCGCTGCGCTACCACGATGATGGTCTTGTCCTCGCCCAGCGAGGTGATGAGGTTCACCGAGCTCTCCCGGCCGACGGTGAGCGGCAACACCGCGTGCGGGAAGAGCACGGTGTCGCGTACCGGCAGGACCGGGTACGGGCGGTCGGTGGAATGTTGGCGGACTTCCTGGCTGGGAGCCGACCCTTGCTTCTCCATGATGCTCCTTGCCTATGACGGCTGAAAGAATGTGAGAGTACGAACTATAGATTCACCCGACCGGGTCGGCGATGCAGGAGCGTCCCCTGCCCGCCGAGAGCGCCGGATTCTAACAGTAGCCGGATGCCGGTTGCCAGTTGTCAGTGGGAGATTCTAGTCCTGCGGCGCAGCGGATGCATGATTCTCGGTCTTGAGAAGTTCACCACAAAGGGCACGAAGGCGGCACCAAGGACACAAAGGAAGGTGGCAGGAGCGACCCGCTGGGTAGATGCCGAGGACCTTAGACGAGGTCAGGAGGGGAGCAGCGGCGGCGGTGGCCGCCGCTGCGCAGGAAAGCTACTCCAGACCGCCGGGCACTTTCTCCCGCGTCGCCATCCAAATGTCGAAAAATGGATCGATATTGCCAGGGCGGAACGCCGAGAAAAAGTAAATCGTGCTGCCGTCCCAGGAGAGCGATGGCCGCCCGTCGTGGAAGGGACTGTTAAGGGAGATGACGGGCTCTGGCTCGGACCACGGATCCGAGGTGCTCTCGCGGGTGGAGACCCAAATGTCCCGGCTGGGCAGGCCATTGGAACCCACCATCGAGCCCGGCCGGTTGGAGCTGAAGTACAGCTCGCGGCCGTTGTGGGCAACGGTGGGCTGTTGTTCTTCGTCAGGGGTGTTCAGCTCCAGCACAGGGTCCGCTGACCCGAAGCTGCCGTCTGGCAGCATAGTGCTCACGTAGAGGTCAAAATTCCCCGAGCGATTGGAGCTGAAGTACAGAGTGAGGACGCCGGTCTCCTCGTCCTCGAAGAGGACAGGGGACTGATCGGTGGCGCTACCGTTGACGCCGTTGCCCAGGTTGACTGGCGATTGCCAGCCTCCCAGCCCCGAGTCGACCTTCTTGTTCTGCCGCCAGGAACGATGAACGTCCGCTCCGCCCAGAACGCCGCGGGTGTTGAAGTACAGCCAGTGGCCGTCTGGGGTCACAAATGGATTCCCGGCGCCGGTGGCGACGTTGATGGTCGCCGGCAGCAGTTCCGGAGTCCCCCAAGGGTCATCGGTGCCGGCACGACGTGCCACCCAGATGCGGTTGATGCCGGCCTCAAGTCGAGTGAAGTAAAGGCTGAGGCCGTCCTTGGTGACAAAGGGTTGGTAGTCTTCGCGGGGTGCGTTGACGGGCGGGCCGACGTTCACCGGCGACGACCATTCGCTGAAGTTCTGTGCCGCGGCCGGAAAACCTGGCGCAAGCACCACGGTCAAGATGAGCAGGGTTGTTGCAGTCTTCATGATCTCCTCCCGCGGCTCAAGCAGCCGCCACGCGCCGCACTGTGCGCGGCTGGGAGAAGCGGGTCAATCGACCGCCGGCAATCTGGCTGCCTACTGCTGGTGGAGGGCTAAGTATCGGAGTACAGGGAGCTTAGGGTGTAGAGCGACTTTTCCTGAGTGTGGAATCTGAGGGCGATGCTAGACTCCGGCTCACTGAGAGCAGCCAGTCGTGGACACGCCCGCCCAAGCCGCCCGGGCCCTGCGCTTCGGCGTCTACGAGGTCGACCTGCGCGCGGCGGAACTGCGCAAGAACGGGGTCAAGATCAAGCTCCAGGACCAGCCTTTCCGAATCCTCTGCCTGCTGCTGGAGCGTCCGGGCGAGCTGGTCACCCGCGAAGAACTCCAGCAGAAGCTGTGGCCGGCCGATACCTTCGTCGATTTCGACAAGGGCCTGAATACCGCCATCAAAAAGCTGCGGGACACGCTCGGCGACTCGCCCGACACACCCCGGTTCATCGAGACGGTTCCCCGGCGCGGCTACCGGTTCATCTGCCCGGTGGAAACAGCGAGCGCCGTGGATGGCACGGCGCCAGCTCGGAGCCGCTACGGCCGCCTGCTATGGCTGGGCGGGGTTGCGGCAGCGACGGCGGTGCTGCTGGTGGTGCTGAACGCAGGCGGACTTCGCCAGAGGTTTTTCGGCCCACGGTTCCCGGGGCTGGTGGACTCGGTCGCGGTGCTGCCGTTCAGCAACCTGACGGGTGATGCGGAACAAGAGTACCTGGCCGACGGGACGACCGACGTTCTGACCACGGAACTCGCGCGTGTGGGGAGACTGACGGTCCCGTCGGTGACTACCGCGATGTATTACAAGCGGAAGCAGCAGAAACTGCCGGAGATCGCGCGCGAACTTCGGGTCACCGCCGTGGTGGAGGGGAGCGTACAGCGCCAAGGTGAGCGCCTGCTGGTGAACGTACAGTTGGTGCACGGCCCGACCGACCGGCACCTTTGGGCACGATCCTACGAGGTCACGCCGCAGGACTTGTCGAGGCTGCTCGCGCAAGTAGCGCGTGATGTATTGCGAGCGATGGACGTGCAGCTCTCGCCTGCGGAGAAAGCGAGGCTGGCAGCCGAAAGGGTGGTGGACCGGGAAGCACAGGACGCGTTCCTGCGCGGGCGGTTTTACCAGCGGAACGGCACCGAGCAGGGCCGCAAGAAGGCGCTGGAGTGGTTCCAGCAGGCGGTCACAAAGGATCCGAACCATGCCGCGGGTTATGCCAACATGGCCCTGCTGCATGCGCACGGTGGGGCTGCTCTGACCGGCTTGGGCACGGCGGAAACCAAGTCCAGGGCCCGGGAGTTGGCGCTGAAGGCGTTGGAACTCGATCCCACTCTGGCGGAGCCGCACGTCGCGCTGGCAACAGCAGAGAAGGATGACTGGGATTGGGCGGGAACGGACCGGGAATTCCGTCAGGCCATCGAACTGAATCCGAACTTGAGCGTGGCGCGCAACTGGTATGCGCAACATCTTTCGGCGATGCGCCGGTTCGATGACGCCATCGTCCAGGCGGACATCGCCCGTCGTCTGGACCCGAGCACGCATGCGTCGCTCACCCATGCCGCCATTCCGTACTTCGAATCCGGCAGGGTGGATGAGGCGATGGCGATGTGGCGCGATGTCCTGGAAGTGGAGCCCGATTACTGGGCGGCTCACCAGTTCATGGGCAGAGCCTATCTCGTCAAGGGCGAGTACTCGAAAGCGATCCCGCATTTTGAAGCTTCCATCCGCAATCGCGGGAGAGACCCCCTGGCACTGGCGCAGATGGCCTACGCCTATGGCAGGTTAGGGCGGCGCGACAAGGTGCGCGAGATCGTGGCGCAGTTGAACTCGCGCTCGAACCAGAGAAGGAACCGGGATTCGGCTTCGGCGTACCAGATGCAGTTCGTGTATCTCGGGCTGGGAGAGTACGACAAAGTCCTGGAGATCCAGGAAGACCGGTTCCAGCGCCACACGCTGCACGCGGGAATCAACTCTGATCCGTTGTTCGACCCCATTCGCACGGACCCACGCCTGCACGACTTGCTGCGGCGGATGGGGGTGCCGGAGGAGAACATCGGCAAGCAGCCGATGAACCCGGTGCCGGCAACCCCTCCGAAGGGCTAGGCCGCAGCCGTCTGCAATCGTCCCCCCGCTCTGCGAGTCATATGGACCTGCAGCTCAGGGGTGATCGGGCAGGTCCACGATCTCGCCTGGGCGCGGAGGACCATGCTCGCGCTCGATGCGGGCGCACTCGATCTGGCCCACTCCACTCAGGTCGCCTGCAACCAGGCTGGTGGTATCGCAGGTCAGGTCACCGCCGGTGTTACCTGCGATCGTGACCGGCCCCGCGCTGTAAGCCACCCCCATCCTCACGGATGAGTTCCGGCTGACCGCGATGCCAGCGTCGCCATTCCCGTGAATGCTCACCGTGGCGAGAGACAGCGAGGAGGCCTGCTGAAGGTGGATGCCATGTCCCACGTTGCCGTAGATCTCTTCGCCTTGCAGCCATGCCTGTGCGGTATCGAGGCGGATGCCGTGGCCGCCGTTCCCGCGGATGATGATGCTGCGGCCGGCGCCGTCCAGCACGGCCCCGGCAACCACGGCGATCCCCTGCCGGGCGTTGTTCTCGATGAGGGCATCGCCCTGAATCCACAGGAAGCTGCCGCCGAGGACAAAGATGCCGTTGTGGTTGTTGTTGGCGACCACCGAAGGCTCGGCGACGGTGCCTTGCAGGTGCGCACTGGAGCGACCCGTGAGCCACAGGCCCACGCCGTTGCTGCCCTGCAGTCGCGTGCCCTCGAAGAGCGCCTCGGAGCCTCGTTGCAGGATGGCCCCTCCGCCGGCGCCAGTGATGATGAGGCGCCGGAAGACCAGAGCGGTGGAATCCCGGACCTCAAATGCACGCTTTCCGGCGGCCGTACTGAGGACCGTGGCCGTCGTCCCTACCGCGGACTGGATGGTCAGCCGTTGCCAGCCGTTCAACGCCACGCTTTCTTTGCAGGTGCCGGTCACGACCACGGTGTACGGTCCATCCTGGTCGGGCAGCGACGCCAAGGCCGCAGTGATGGTGGTGAACGCGCCGGGCGTAGCGCCAGAGCAATCCACCGGAACGGGCGGCAACGCCGCACTGGCCGTGAACGGAGTCGCCAGCGCGGCCAGAAGAGCCGCCCGCAGGAACAACCGCAGAATCTGAGCAGACATACATCCTCCTCGCCTGAGCGACTCCGCTTTGTCGGGAGCCGAGGCGCGCACGCGACTCTGATTCGGCGGTAGACTTGGGTCAATGGACTGCAGCCAATCTGCTTCTGTACCGTTCCTTGACATGCAAGCTGCTGAATCGAGGAGAGTTGCTATTCGCGTGTCGACTCGGCCCAGTCGTGGAATGTGGGGCGGAGGGGGTGCTAAACTCCGCGTCACCCAGAAGAACAGTGGCCACCCCGGTCCAAACCGCGCGGGTGATCCGCTTCGGCGCGTACGAGGTGAACTTGCGCGCGGCCGAGCTGCACAAGAACGGCAGCCGGATCAAGCTGCAGGACCAGCCGTTCCAAGTCCTCTGCCTGCTGCTGGAGCGACCGGGCGAGCTGGTCACGCGGGAGGAGCTGCAGCAGAAGCTGTGGCCGGCGGACACCTTCGTCGACTTCGACAACGGTCTGAACACCGCCATCAAGAAGCTGCGCGACACGCTGGGCGATTCCGCCGAGACGCCGCGCTATGTGCAGACGGTGCCACGACGTGGGTATCGCTTCATCTGTCCGGTTGAACAGAGCCCCGAGCCCGCGGCTGAAGCCCGTGCGACACTCTTGCGCCGAGGTCCGAATCGGAGGCTCCTCGTCATGCTGGGCGTTATCGTCGCCCTAGCCGCCCTCTTGGCATTACCCTACATCCGCCGCCGGCTCTTCGGGCCGACCCTCCCGGTGCGCTCCGTCATCGTCCTGCCGTTCGATAACTTGACCGGCGACACGCGCCACGACCACCGCGGCATCAGCGTGCCCGACCTCATCACAACCGACTTGGTGAAAGTCGGCAAGCTCACCGTGCCCTCTGTCACCTCCGCGCGGTATTACAAGAATCGCAAGTTAGGACTGAAGGACATCACCAGCGCGCTGGAAGCGGAAGCGGCCGTCGAAGGCAGCATATCGCTGCGCGGCGAATGGTTGGTGGTGAACGTCCAGTTGGTACACGGCGCGACCGACAAGCACTTTTGGGCGCGCATCTACGAGTTCCGCGAAGCCGAACTGCAATCGCGCATTCCGCAGATCTCCCGCGACCTTCTCGAGGCCATGCAGGTGCCGGTCACGCCGGAAGAACTGGCACTCATCCGGCTTGAGAAACCCGCCACCGCCGCCGCCTTCGACGCCTTCGAGCGCGCCGTCGGCTTTCTCGCCGCGGGTACCGACGCAGATCGTGCCCAAGCTGCGCCGCTGCTCGAGCAGGCGATCGCCGCCGACCCCAGCTTCGCCCCCGCTTATGCGCGGCTGGCCATGATGCATTCCCATGGCGGCTTCTACCGTTCACCGCTGTCCAACGCCGAGTCATCCGCGAAGGCGCTCGAACTCGCCACCAAGGCGCTTGAACTCGATTCCACCGAGGAACTGGCGCATCTGGCGCGGGCCAGCGCGTTGACCCACAAGAAAGACTTTGCCGCCGCCGAGCAACACTATCGCCGTGCGCTGGAGCTCGCGCCTAGCAACGCCATCGCCCACGACTGGTATGGCCAGTTCCTGGCCAACTTTCGACGATTCGACGAAGCCATTGCCCACGCCGACCAAGCCCACAGGCTGGCCCCCGCCAATGTCGCGACTCTCGCCCACTGCGCCATCATCTACTACGAGGCCGGACGCATCGACGATGCCATGGCCGTCGTGAATTCTGCGCTGGCCATCAAACCTGACTATTGGGCCGGGCACTCGGTCATCGCCCGCATCTACATCGTCAAAGGCGAATACCGGAAAGCGATCGAGCACTTCGAAAAGTCGCTCGCTGGCGACTCGATGCACCCCGGCATGGCGCGCGTACAGATGGCCTATGCCTACGCGCTGCTGCGCGACCACGAGAAGCTGAAGAACATCATCGCCGACCAGAAAAAGCCGCGGTTTAACCCGCGCCAGGGTCGCGTCGTGACACCCCAACCCGGGGAACCCTGGTTTCTCATGCAGTGGGTCCATCTCGGGCTCGGTGAGCGTGACAAGGTCATGCAGATACTCGAAGAGCGCAAGCCCGGGGTCGGCCTCAACTCCGAGCCGCTCTGGGACCCCATGCGCACCGATCCGCGGTTCCAGGAGCTCTTCCGCCGAATGGGCGTACCCGAGGCCAACATCGGCAAGCAGCCGATGTACCCCGGCTTGGCGGCGCGCGCGTTAGAAAACAAACTGCACTAACCAAACTTCCGCGAACAAGTTTCCTCGACTGAGCGCTTGGGTTCCCTAGAACGAGACCCGCACAACCAGCTGCCACGAGCGCGGCGCGCCCAGGGCGAAGCTGCCGGCAGTGGAGCCGGCGCGGAAGGGATTCGAGCCCGCCGGCGTCCCGTTCAGCGAGCCCGCGGTGCCGTTCAGGCTGGCTCTCAGCTTGTCCCCCGGAAGATCGTAGTTGGCGACGTTGAACAGGTTGAACCACTCCAGCGCAGGCTCAATGGTGAAGCGGTCGCCCAGCTTGAAGGGGCGCGAAATGCGCACGTCAGTGGTGAGGAAGGAATCGGTGCAGAGCTGGTCCTGCGGCGCCCGTTGCACCAGCGGACTCACAGCTCCCAGAGCGATGAGCTGGTCGGACGTAAAGAGGCCCCCATCCACCAGGGCCTGGCCGGCGGGGGTCAGGCGGCCGGCCTGGGTGGTGTTGTAGCGGTCGATGACGCGATTGATGGCCGCGCCGCCGCAGCCCAGCCGCCTCCCGTAGTCGCCGCGGGTCGTCCCGGGCAAAGGATCGGGCGCGAAACCGTCGCCATTGAAATCAGTCGAAAAGATCTCTCCATTGCCCAGCCCCACTGCGGGGACGATCAGGGACTGCGGCAGCGCACTGAAAGCTCGCCAGATGCTGCTGAGGCGCACCCCGCCGGGGGCGGTGAAAATGCCGCTCAGGGTCAGCATGTGCGTGCGGTCGAGGTCGGTGGGACCGCGGAAGGCGCGCGGGTCGTCGTTGAACAACTGGTCGGCGGTGTTGTAGAGGGCCTGGTCCTCGAAGCCGATGCCCTCCAGCCGGCTCCAAGCGTAGGATGCGACCACGCTCGTCTCCCTGGCAAACCGCCCCAGGTCGGGCAGGCGGCCCCGCAAGTTCACATGCAGGGCATCGTAGGTCGAGATGCCTTTGGTCTCCAGACGCTCCATACGGTTGAAGGTGGGATTCATGCCGGGAAACGCGGAAGTGCTGGGCCCCGCAGGAGTGGCGGTCGAGGCGCTTCCAAGACCATTGGAAACGTAGCTTCCGATAGTCGCTCCGGCGGCAACGGTGCAATCCACGCGGGCAGAGACCGTCGGGAAGGCGGCTGCGTTATCACAACGGACGCCACCGAGAAAGAAGCGGCGGAAGGTGGCATTCATGGCCGCAAGAGCGTTGTCTTCGTCGAGCGTGTTTGCCGCGCCTACCCGGTTCAGATCGTGGCGCAACAGGAACTTCAGGCTGCGCACGCGGACATAATCGGCGGAGAGCACCAGACCGCGGCGAAGCTCCCGCTGCACACCGACGTTGAAGTGGATGGCGTAGGGCGTGGCGTAGTCGGGATCGAAGAGCCCGTTGATGGCGGCGATGCCGCGGTTCTGCTCGGCGCGGCTGGGTCCGTCAGGAGTCCAAACCGCGGCGGCGGCTTGGAATGCAGTCTGGAACTCCTCCATGCCGTTCCACACCGCTTCCAGGAACCCGTCATCCCCTAGCTCACACTGCGCGACGAAAACACCACCCGAGCAATAGGCGAGTTTGAAGGCCGAGTCGATCGTGAGGATCGTGGCCCCGGTGAGGGGATGGCGCGCGGGCCGGTTGAAGACGTTGACGTTCTCCTGGATGATGCCGGGTGGCAGCAGGCTGTGGCGTTCGAAGATGATGTGCTTCATCAGGTTGACGTCGTAGAAGACGCCTGCCGCCGCGCGTACCACCGACTTACCGCTGCCGGTCGGGTCCCAGGCGAACCCGATCTGGGGAGCGAAGTTGTTCCGGTCGCGCCGGTTCGGCCTGCCCAGACCGGGCAAGAACGAATCCAGGAACTCCCTCGGCTTCCGCAGGTCGGTGTTGTTCGGACCGGGCTCATACACCCAGCGCAAGCCGAGATTGATATTCAGCCGCGGGCTCACCCGCCAGCTATCGGCCACATACCAGTGGAACCGGTTGTTGAAAAAGCCGCCATACGGCAACCCGTGCGACGGCCGCTCGGTCCAGTAGCCGATTCCGTTGCCAATGCCGGCGCTCTGCGCCGGATAGCAGGTGAGATCGTTCTTCCTGCCGGCGGCGGTGCAGGCCGCGATCGTGGACGGATTCACCGTCAGGGTGATGTTCGGTGCCACGGAATTGATGGTGGCGAACCAGTTCAAGTTGATGCGGTTCATCAGCGCGCCCCAACGCAGGTTGTGGCGGCCGAAGCTGAAGCTGCCGTCGTAGCGCAGCTCGTAGTTGGACTGGTAGCGACTCTGCTGGCCGCCATTGGGACCGATGGAGCCGCCGCCGCCCGACAATGCCACCCGCACCGGCCGCCCTTGTTCGTCCCTGATCACCGGCAGCCCCGGGATGCGGTCGATCGCCAGGTCGTCGCCGCTGTCGTAATCGGTATAGCCGAAGCGCCCGGAGTGGGTGAAACGGCCGGCCGCGAATTCCAGACCAACGACGGTCTGGTTCGTGCGGTTCGCGACCGCCGTTGGCGTGAGGTCCACACCGCCGATTTCGGCGGATACGTCGCTCCAGTGGTGGGAGAAGCGGCTGAAGAGCCGCAGGCTGGGAGTGAGGTTCCAGTCCACCCGGCCCAGCGCCGTGCGCTCGTCGGCAGGCACCTGCCAGGTGCCGCTGTATGCGGGAAAGAGGTCAAAGCTCGTGGTCGCGGCGGCGTCCTGGTTGTTACGTTCGTACGCAGCGAACCAGAACAGCCGGTTGCGTACGAACGGCCCGCCCACGCTGAACCCGAATTGTTCGCGGTCGAAGGGCGTGGATTCGTCGCCGATGCGCGCCGCCAGGGCGTCGTCCCGCCAGAACAAGAACGCCGTGCCGTGGACGTCGTTGCTGCCGGTGCGAGTGGCGACGTTCACGGCTCCGCTCCCGGTCAGGCCGGTGGAAGGATCGAAATTCGCCCGGCTGACCTGGAACTCCTTGACGGCGTCGGTGGAGAAGTTGGCGGTCACCGAACCGAAGCTCTCGTCGCCGGCGTCGATCCCATCCACCGTCACCCGGGTGGTCACGCCCGACTGGCCCGCGAATGCGAGCCGGACATATCCCGGGCGGGCGGTCCATTCGTTGGGGTACCCCGACGTGAT
>CAYTPH010000011.1:15257-22213 GCA_964439635.1 uncultured Terriglobales bacterium | reverse complement strand
CCCAGCCTCGACGCGCTGGCCGAGCTGACCACGGCTCACCTCACGCGCGTGCCCTTCGAGAACGTGTCAAAGCTGTACCGCCATCGTCGCTCGGGTCTCCGCGGGATCCCGGACCTGGCGTCTTTTCTGGACGGCATCGAACACTTCCACGTGGGCGGCACCTGCTACTCAAACAACTACTATCTCAACCGCCTCCTGGAGGCGCTGGGCTACGACGCCGTCCTGTGCGGAGCGGACATGGCGCGGCCCGATGTACACCTGGCCAGCCTCGTCCGCCTGGAAGGACGCGAGTATGTGGTGGATGCCGGGTACGGCGCCCCCTTTCTCGCCCCCCTGCCGCGGTATCTCGATCACGACCATGTGATCGCGCTCGGGGACGACCGCTACGTGCTGAAACCACAGGACGCCGAGGGGCGGTCGCGGCTCGAGCTGCACCGCCGCGGCAAGCAGACGCACGGGTACCTGCTGAAGCCGGCTCCGCGACGCATCGAAGAGTTCGCCGGGGTGATCGCGGAGTCCTTTGCCCCCTCGGCCACTTTCATGAACGCCCTAGTCATCGTGCGCTTCTTTCCCGAACGCTCGCTAGTGCTCCACAATCTGACGGTGATCGAGTCGGAGGACACCACGTCCCGGGCCCGGCACATCTCCGATCCGTCGCAGCTGCCGGACGCGATCGAAGAACTCTTCGCGATCCCCAGCTCGATCACACGCGAGGCCTTGAATGGGCTTTCGCTGTCACAGGATCCGTGGGGATGACTCCGCGCCTCGCCTACGGCGAGCCGCCCCTGGTTACTTCGAAATGAAAAGGCTCCCCGAAATGGCGTAGCGCAGCCGGCGCGCGGCCGCCTTGCGGATGCCCACGCGCCGCGACCGCTGCACCCGCGACGGCCGGTAGCCGTCGTCCTCGACCACCAGGTCGGAGCGGGAAGACGTAAGGTGTTTGCCGTTGTCGCGCGCGCGGGTGATGGCCAGGGCCTGGCTGAGGCGGCCGGGCCCGCTGGTCAACTTTCGCAACGACGCGCGCGCGTCGTCCAGCTCCACCCCGCGGTTGCGGGCCATCCGCTCCAGGCCGCGGAGCGGTTCCAGTGCGCGGAACAGCACGCACCCGGCCTCGCCCTCCGGCATGCAGGAGACGTTCAGGCAGTAATGATTGCCATAGATGAAATAGACGTAGGCACGGCCTGGCGGGCCGAAGAGGACGGCATTGCGCGCGGTGGGGCCGCTGGCGGCGTGCGCCGCGGCGTCGTCGGTGCCGAGGTAGGCCTCCACTTCCACCACGCGGCCGGCCAGCAGCTTCCGTCCTTCCCGCCGCACCAGCACCTTCCCCAGCAGTTCGCGGGCGACCTCGCGCGGATCGCGGGCAAAGAAATCCGCCGGCAGGAGTCGCCCCACCCGCTTCCTGCCTCCCGCCACCCGCAAGCTACTTGAGCGCGGCAAGCACTTCTTCCGCGTGGCCGTCGGGCTTCACCTTGGAGAAGACCCTGGCGATCCTGCCGTCCGGCCCGATCAGGAAGGTCGTACGTTCGATCCCCTTGACCTTCTTGCCGTACATATTCTTCTCCTTGATCACGCCGTAGGCGTTGCACACCTTCTTGTCCACGTCGGCCAGGAGGGTGAAGGGTAGGTCGTATTTCTGCTTGAACTTCTTCTGCTTCTCGGGGGTGTCGGCGGAGAGGCCGAGCACCACCAGGCCGGCTTTCTGGATCTTCTTGTATGCGTCGCGGAACCCGCACGCTTCGATGGTTCACCCGGGGGTGTCGGCCTTGGGGAAGAAGAACAGGACCACGGTCTGGCCCTTCAGGTCCTTGAGGGAGACATTTTGGCCGTTCTCGTCCGGCAGACTAAAATCAGGGGCCTTGTCATTGGCGTCCATGGGCATGAACTTATACCGCAAAGCCGTCTGCTGCGTCACGTTGCTGGCGCTGCTGTGCCCGCCCCCGGGCCTGGGCCAGCGCGGGCGCAAAGTGCGCGGCCCCCGCGCCGTCGCTGTCCTGGAACTGTACAAGGACCCGCAGGGGACGGTCACCCGCACGCGGCTGATCCCGGTCGCCATCCAGGTCGAAGGCAAGTTCTACGATGCCGGGCTGTACGACGCCCGCCCTCGCCCCATGGCGCTGGAGAGCGGCACAGTCTACGAGGTGGAGCACACCGGCGAATCGCTCGGCCTCTTCACCGTGACCTCGGCGCTCCAGACCAACCGCGGCTGGTTGGGCCAGGGAAAGTGGGAACCACGCGGCAAGGCCGGCAGCAGCGAGAAGACGCGCTCCGCCGACGATGACGAGCCACCCATCCTGCGCCGGGACGATCCGCCCAAGCCGGCGCAGACTCCGGGGACCGAGAGCCCGGCTTCCGACGATCCCGACCGGCCAGTGCTGCGCCGCGGCAAACCGGCCAATGTCGAATCCGAGCCGGATGCGACTGAGCCCAGCAGCCCGCCCGCGGAGCTCGTGCCCGCCGTCTCCGACGCCAGCGGCCCTGACCCGCTGTCGTACAAGTTTTACTTCGGACCCGGCGAGGAACAGAGCCTGCGCAAAGCGATGGAGCAGTTGGCGCGCACCGAGGTCATCCTGCGCACCACGCCCTCCACCGGGCACCTGCCGAAGCAAGCGCCCGTCCAGTTCGAGGACGTCCAGTTCCGCGCCTTCGACCTGGATACCAACAATGCCGCCGAGCTGGTGTTCACGGCCCGCTCCAGGCCGGTAGAGGCCCCGCCACGCGGCCGCCCGGGAACGACCTTCCGCAATTCCAGCCTGTACGTCACCGTGGTGGCCCGGGTGGACATCAATGGAGTGCCCCGCGAGCTCTACTCCGACGTCAGCCGGGCAACGGGCGACGGGCCGCGCTTGCAGCTGATCGACGCGGTGGACGCCGACGGAGACGGTGATGGCGAGTTGCTGTTCCGACGCATCGGCGGCGAGAACGCCGGCACCTTCGTCCTGTTCCGCGCCAGCATCGAGCGTCTGGTCATGCTGCTGGATACCGCCGGGCGCTAGCTTTCTTCCGCCACCTCTGCGGTGAAGCATCCCAGCCTGTTACAATCTGCGACCTTTGGATGTGAGCGGGTGTCTGTTACTCATCGGAATCTGTGTTCAAGGAGAAGCTATGCGCAAGACGGCGGTAATGGCGGTCGTTCTGGCGTCCGCGCTGGCCGCGGCCCAGCGGGACTTCAGCAAGGTGGAGATCAAGAGCCAGAAAGTCGCCGGTTCGGTGTACATGCTGGAGGGCGCGGGCGGCAACATCGGCGTCTCCGCGGGGGAAGACGGCCTGGTGGTGGTGGACTCGCAGTACGCCCCCCTGGCGCCCAAGATCGAGGCTGCCATGAAGGCCATCAGCGGCAAGCCCGTGCGCTTCCTGCTGAACACCCACTGGCACGGCGACCACACCGGCGGCAACGCCCTGGTCAGCCGTCCCGGCACCATCCTCGCCCACGAGAACGTGCGCAAGCGGCTGGAATCGGGCGGCAAGACCCGCTTCGGCGAGGTCAAGCCCGCCGACCCGGCGGCGTTGCCCATCGTCACCTTCAACGACCGCGCCAGCATCTTCCTCAACGGTGAAGAGCTCCGCGCCATCCACTTCCCCAACGGCCACACCGACGGCGACTCGGTCATCTTCTTCACCAAGTCAAACGTGGTTCACATGGGCGACGATTTCTTCAACGGCAACTTCCCCTTCATCGACCTGGACAGCGGCGGCTCGGTGCAGGGCTACCTGGCGGGCGTGGAGAAGGTGCTGGCGCAGGTGGGGGACGACACCCGCATCATCCCCGGGCACGGTCCGCTGGCGGGCAAGGCCGACCTGCAGAAGTTCGCCGCCATGCTGCGCGATACCAGCGCCGCCGTCCAGGGCGCCATGAAGGCAGGCAAGTCGCCCGAGGAGATGAAGAAGGAACGCGTGCTTGCCAAATGGGAGGCCTGGGGCAAGGGCTTCATCAACGAGGACACGTTCATCGACATCCTCTACGCCGACCTGAGCAAGAAGCGCACCGGAGTGAAGTACAACCCCCACGGGCACGACCACGGCAGCGGGAAATAATGGTCAGTGGTCCGAAGAATAAACCGGCTGCGCCGAAGCGCAGCCGGGGGTTGAGGGTGGAATACGGCTAGTTGCCGATGCGGCTGGCGACCAGGTGGAAGCTGGCGCCATCCCAGAACAGCAGGCCGCGAACCCGCACGTTGCCGGTGATCGTGGTGATGTGGTGCAGGTCGGTGGAAGGCTGCTTGTACACGGTCACGGTGGTGTGGCCGCTGAGCAGGGCGAAGGCCGAGTCGGCCGCCAGCGTCAGCGTGAAGGTCTGCAGGCCGCCGGCAGGTCCGGAAACCGGACCCGCCGTGCCCCGCAGCGCCTGGCGCTGCAGCTTCACCTTGTCGGCGATCAGGTTGTCGGTGGCCGGAGTATCGGTCTCGACCTCCACCTTCTGTCCGGCCACGATGTGGCTGGCATCGAAGATGGGATCGAAGGGCAGGCCGGCAAGGTCCACGTGTTTGTCCTTGACGCGGTAATCGCCTGCGCCCAGGCCGCTCACGTCCACGGTGATCTCCGCACCGATGGCGGGCATGACGGCGCCGGGGGCGGCCTCGTCATGGACCACCAGCTTGATGGAAGTGGCCGGGTCGCCGGTCACGCTGGTGATCAGGCCCTCGACCTCCAGGCCGGTGGTGTCCTCGACTTCGGACTCGACCTTCTTGGCCAGCAGGGTGCCGTCGGCCTGGGTGATAGCGTCCACTTCAACGATCATGCCCGTGGCCAGCGTGGCCAGCGTGACGCCCTCGAACTCGGTGGAAGTGTTGGTCTGGAAGGTGAGGTTCTGCGCGGTCTGCTCGACGCTGATGGTGAAGGTGCTGCCGGATACCGCAGTGACCGCGCCGGTGATGTCCTCCATCTCGCCGGTCTCGTCTTCCTGCTCCGCCTCGCTGGCGCGCGCCGCGGCGGTGGCCGCGAAGCTGGGGTTGACGGTGATGGCGCCGGTGGCCGGGTTGAAGCTGGTGATGGAACTGGCCAGGTTCAGGTCGAAGTTGAGGGAGGTGGGCGTGTCTCCGATGGTGATGGCCGGACTAAAGGTCACGGTGACGCTGGTGGTCAGCGTGACCGTGGCTTCGTGCACCAGGCCGTCATCCCCGATGTACTTGACCTCGGCGTTGGAAACGGTTATGGCCGCGCTGGTATAGGTCCCCTGCGGAACGGTGGTGAGCGCCAGCGGCTCCACGATCCCAGCCAGATGGGTGAGCTCGACGCGGGTGGGGCTGGCGAGCACAGAGGTGGTGCCGCCCGTGCTGCTGGTCAAGGCGATGCTGTTGATGGTGAGCTCGAAGGCGACGATGCGGTCCGCGTCGGCGTCGCCGAGGTTGACCCGGAGGGCTGTGCTCCCGACACCGCGGTCGATGGGGCCACCGCCTGTGCTGCCGCCTCCCCCGCATCCGGCCGCGACCAGCAGGGTGAGGCTGAGAGCTGCCGCCACAGCGACAATCGTTAACTTCTTCATGGACTGCTCTTCCTTTCAAGTGGGTTGCGGCCAGAAAGAGCCTGCGCGCCCCCACGGGGCGTCGCGTTTGCTGCGCTTCTTCGGTCACGGGGCCAAGTGGGTGACACAAGGGCAGCACAATGCCTCTGAGATTCTGCGATTCTAACTTGGGTTGCACCAATCCTGAAGTCCGAAAGGGATGGGAAGGGCCCTGTCCCTTCGGACATACACCGCTCTGGCCCATTTTGGGAATCAGTGCGCCGGCGGCTTGTAGGACAGGTACTTCTCCATGGGGATCTCGAAGTAGATCAGCTCCTGGCCGTCGTCGTTGACGATCCCGGAGACGAACAACCGTGCTCCCGCCAGCGGGTTGGGCAGGTCCCTCACATCGAAGAACAGGAAGCCCGCCTGCGTGCCATGCGGCTCGACTGCCCGGGCCAGGAACTTGGCCGCGTTGATCTCCTCTTGCGCCTCCTGGCTGACGCTGCCCTTGGGCCGCCGCGGAATGGGGATGGGCACCTGCACCTTGGGCTGGTCGCCGGGGCGGCTTTTCAGGCGGGCGATGCGCCGGTAGATGTCGTCCGGCGTGGCCGGCTCGATCTTCACCTTGTCCACCGTCACCAGCTCCACCTTCAGGTCGGTGAAAGTGATGGGCTTGTCCCCGTCGTTGGAGATGATGAGGTGGATGGGCAGGAAGTCCGCCGAGCGGTAATCCACCACGAACACGGGAGCGGCCTTGTCGGGCATGTCGTAGGGGTCGGCCGCCACCACCACCTTTTCCAGCGGCTGCGCGTCCCGAGCGGGGTAGGTGTTGGCGTGATAAGCCTTGGGCGGATTGAAATTCTTGGCCGCGTACGCCGAGACCGCCAGGAACACGCTGAGGACAAGCAGACGACGCATCCCGTCATTATCTCCCATTCCGCCGCACGCCGCCGGAACTGGCGACTGACAACCGGCGACTCGCCACTTAGAATGGCCTGCCGATGCACTTCCTCTACAGCCTGGCCCTGGGGACTGCGTTGCTACTGACGCTGCCCTACTGGGTGCTGCGCGCCCTCACCGCCGGCAAGTACCGCGCCGGGCTCGGCGAGCGGCTGGGCCGGGTGCCGGAGCGCATCGGCAGGGCGGACGGCGCCATCTGGGTCCACGCGGTATCAGTAGGCGAGGTCCTGGCCGTCAGCCGGCTGCTGGCCGGGCTGAAGCAGCAGCATCCGCAGCGCCGGGTGCTGGTCTCCACCACTACCGCCAGCGGGCAGAAGCTAGCCCGCGAAAAGTTTGGCGAGGAGAACGTCTTCTACTTCCCGTTGGATTTTGCCTTCGCCATCCGGCCGTACTTGCGCGCGCTGCGCCCGGCCCTGGTGGTGATGGCGGAGACGGAGTTCTGGCCGAACTTCCTGCGCCTGGCCAAGGCAGGTGGAGCGCGCGTGGCGGTGGTGAACGCGCGCATCAGCGACCGCTCGTATCCGCGCTACCGCGCCTTGCGCGGTCTGTGGCGCCG
>CAYTPH010000011.1:0-15247 GCA_964439635.1 uncultured Terriglobales bacterium | reverse complement strand
ACGTGGACGTGTTCCTGGCGCAGGGCGAGGACGATGCCCGCAGGTTGCGCGACATCGGCGCTCCCGCCCAACGCCTCTCGGTCGGCGGCAACCTGAAGTTCGACGTGACCGCGCCCGCCAAGGTGGCATTCGTCGCGCAGCTCCGCGGAATGCTGCGGCACTCGCGCACCGGCGGCGTGCTGGTGGCCGGCAGCACCGTGGAGGGCGAGGAACCGTTGCTGTATGGGCTTTTCCAGGCCGTCCTGGAACAGCACCCGCGCGCCCTGCTGGTGGTCGCGCCGCGCCATCCGGAACGGTTCGACGGCGTGGCCAGCCTGCTCTCGCAAAGCCAGCTGCCTGTGTTCCGCCGCTCGCGCCTCCAGGGCGACGAGGAGCTCGCCGGGTGTGTGCTGGTGCTCGACAGCATCGGCGAGCTGGCCGCCACCTACGAGCTTGCCGACGTCGCCTTTGTCGGCGGAAGCCTGGCGCCGCGCGGCGGCCACAACATCCTCGAACCGGCGCAGTTCGGAAAGCCCATCCTGGTGGGCCCGCACACCGAGAACTTCCGCGACATCGTCAGCATCTTCCGCCGGCACGACGCCGTGCGCGTCGGCGGCGTCCTGGAACTGGCCGAGGTCGCGCTCCAGCTCTTCGACGACCCCGGCGAGCGCGAAGCGTTGGGCGGGCGCGCCCGCCAGGTATTCGATTCACAAGCCGGCGCGACTCTACGCACCCTGCAGGGGCTCGAGGCGCTGCTCCCGGCGGAGGTGCGCCCGTGACCGTGCTCTCCTCCATGTTCGGCGGCGTGGTGAGCATGCGCAACGCCCTCTACGACCGCGAGATGCTTTCGCCCCAGCGCCTCGCCCGCCCGGTGGTCAGCATCGGCAACCTCTCCGTGGGAGGCTCGGGCAAGACTCCGTTCACCATCCTGCTGGGCGAGCTGCTCAAGCGCCGCGGCATCCGCTTCGACGTGCTCTCCCGCGGCTACGGCCGCCGCACCCGCGGCGTGCGCCTGGTCGATCCCGGCGGGTTACCGCAGGAGTTCGGGGATGAGCCCTTGCTCACCGCCCGCAAACTGCAGGTTCCGGTGATCGTCGGCGAAGAGCGATACGCCGCCGGCCTGGAGGCGGAGAAGCGCTTCGATTCTCAGCTCCACCTGCTCGACGACGGCTTCCAGCACCGCCAGCTCGCCCGCGACTTCGACATCGTGCTGGTCACGCCCGACGACGCCCGCGACCGCCTGCTTCCCGCCGGCCGCCTGCGCGAACCGCTGGACTCGCTCGCCCGCGCCGACGTGGTGGCCCTCACCAGCGGCGCCTCGCCGGAAAGCTTCCCGCAGGCGCGGCACTTCTGGCGTCTCCGCCGCGGCATCGCACCCACGGAGGTACCGCCCCGGCCGGTCGCCTTCTGCGGCATCGCCCGCCCACAGAGCTTCTTCCTCCAGCTCAAGACCGCCGGCATCGAGCCTGTGGCCGAGGTCGGCTACCGCGATCACTACCAATACACCGAGGGCGACATCCTCTCCCTGGTGGAGATCGCCGACAAGGCCCAGGGCGGCGGCTTCGTCACCACCGAGAAGGACGCCGTGAACCTCGGTCCGCTGTTCTCCGCGCTCCAGCCGCTCGCGGTCATCCCCGTGCGCATGGAGCTGCAGGACGCCGACGCGGCCCTCAACGGCCTGCTGGAGCGCCTGAGGCTGACGTCCTCCGCGGCGACATGAGACAATCGCCCTTCGCTGGCATGCCCCACACTCACACCATGTCGCGGCCGACCAAGGCCGCCCAGCGCCTGCTCAAGGTCCTGGACGCCTTCCCCAAGGTCACCGTCACCGTTCTGGGCGACATGGTGGCCGACGAGTTCATCTACGGCGAGATCTCCCGCGTCTCCCGCGAGGCTCCGGTGCTCATCCTCAAGCACCGCGACCGCACCGTGCTGCCCGGCGGCGGCGCCAACGCCGTCTACAACCTCGCCGACCTGGGCGTGGCCGTGCTTCCGGTGGGCGTGGTCGGCGAAGACGAGCCCGGGCGCCAGCTGCTGCAGCGCTTCCGCCAGAAGCGCATCCCCTTGAGCGGCATCATCAAGCTGAAGGGCTATCCCACCGTCACCAAGACCCGCATCCTGGCCGGCTTCTCGCATACCTCGCGGCAGCAGGTGGTGCGCGTGGACCGCGAGCCGGAGAACATCGATATCCGTGCCCTTCCACTGGTCTCGGCCGCGCGCAAGTTCGCCGCCGCCTCCGATGCTCTGCTGGTCTCCGATTACGGCTACGGCGCGGCCACCCCGGCGATGCTGAAGGCCGTGCTGGCCAGCCGGGCCCTCGATGGCCTGCCCGTCACCCTTGATTCCCGCTATCGCATGACCGAGTATGTAGGCGCGACCGCCGCTACTCCCAACGAACCGGAGGTGGAGGAGGCGCTGCGCGCGAAGATCGGCAACGACCGCGCCTCGCTGGCCGCCGCCGGCGAGGAGCTGATGCGCCGCATGAAGCTGCAATCGCTGGTCATCACCCGTGGGCGCGACGGCATGGTCGCCTTCGAGCGCCGCCGCAAGCCGGTCGAGATCCCCATCTGGGGCAGCGACCAGGTGGCCGACGTCACCGGCGCCGGCGATACCGTCATCGCCACCTTCACCGCCGCCCTCGCTGCCGGCGCCGACACCGAATCGGCCGCTCGCCTGGCCAACTACGCCGGCGGCATCGTGGTCATGAAGCGCGGCACCGCCACCGTCACCGCCGACGAGCTCCGCGCAGCCGTGGAGCAAGGCTGACGTGGGCGGCGGTCCGAAGGTCCTCTCCCGCGACGGCCTGCGACGCCGCGTCGCCGAATGGCGTGAGCAGGGCGAGAAGGTCATCCTCACCAACGGCTGCTTCGACGTCCTGCACGTCGGCCACATCCGCTACCTGCGCGGCGCCAAGGCGCTCGGCGGGAAGGTGGTCGTCGGGTTGAATGCCGACGAATCCGTGCGCCGGCTCAAGGGCGAGGGCCGCCCGCGTATGCCCGCCCAGGAGCGCGCCGAGATCCTGGCCGCCCTGGAGGACGTGGATGCGGTGGTGATCTTCCCCGAGCCCGACGTCCGCGCCCTGGTCCGCGAGGTCCGCCCCGACATCCACGCCAAGGGCACCGATTACACCGCCGAGAACGTCCCCGAACGCGACGTAGTGGTGGAATGCGGCGGGCGGGTGGAGATCGTCGGCGACCCCAAGGACCACTCCACCAGCGAGCTCCTGCGCCGATGGAACGAATCCTGATCGTGCGCCTGGGCGCCATGGGCGACGTGCTCCACGCCCTGCCGGCCGTGGCCGCGCTGCGCCGCAGCTTCCCCGCCGCCCGCCTCGGCTGGGTCATCGAGGAACGCTGGAGCGAGCTGCTCTCCGCCCGCGAGTCGCGCCAGCAGCCGGCGGGCTCGCCCGATAAGCCTCTGGTGGACGTTCTCCACCCCGTGGACACCCGCGCCTGGCGGACTGCGCCCTTCTCCGACGAGACCTGGCGTGAGCTCTCGGCGGCGGTGCGCGAACTGCGCGCCTCACGATACGATAGCGCCGTAGATTTCCAGGGGCTGCTCAAGTCCGCCTTCGTCGCTCGGTTGAGCGGCGCGCCCGCGCGCCTCGGCTTCGACGATCCCAGGGAGCGCTTATCGGCGCTGCTGTACACTCGGCGCGTACCACGCCGCGGGTCGCACGTGATCGAGCAGAACCTGGGCTTGGCGGCGGCCGCGGGCGCGGACACCTCCGGCCCGCCGGAGTTCCCCCTGCCGGCGGATCCCTCGGTGGAGCGCTGGTGCACGGAAGAGCTGCGGCACCGCGGCATCTCCCGCTTCGCCCTGCTGAGCCCGGGCGGCGGCTGGGGCGCCAAGCTCTGGCCGGCCAGCCGCTACGGCGAGGTGGCGCGCGCCCTGGCGGAGGACGGCCTCGCGTCGCTGGTCAATTTCGGCCCCGGGGAGGAAGGTCTGGTGCAAGCGGTGGAGCAGGCAAGCGGCGGGGCGGCCAGCGGGCTGCGCTCGTCCCTGGCGGAACTGGTGGCGGTGACGCGCCGCGCCGACATCTGCATCGGCGGCGACACCGGGCCCACGCACCTTGCCGCCGCACTCGACCGCCCGGTCGTCGCCCTCTTCGGACCCACCGACCCCGCCCGCAACCGCCCGTGGGGGACCAAGGTGGCCGTGCTCCGGCATGCCGCCAGCTCCACCTCCTACCAGCACCACTCCCGCCCCGACGCCGGTCTGGCTGCCATTCCCGCCGCGGAAGTGACTGAGACCGCCCGCCGGCTCCTGGAGAAACCATCGTGACCGCGTGGCGCAGTTTCGCGCGGCGCATCCGCATCCCCGCCGGGTTCGCCTACGGAGCGCTCTACTTGCTGCTGGCCGATCCCACCGGGAAGACCATCGCCGTTGGTGGGAGCATCGTTGCTGCCGGCCTGGCGGTACGCGCCCTCGCCTCCGGCCACGTGAACAAGGCCACCCACCTGACCACCACCGGGCTTTACGCCTACACTCGCAATCCCTTGTACCTGGGCTCCATCATCATGGGGGTGGGCTTCTCCATCGCCGCGTGGAACCTGTGGCTGGCGCTCATCATGGCCGCCGTGTTCACCATCGTGTATCTGCCGGTGATCCGCTGGGAGGAGGAATACCTGCGCCAGCACCACCCGGGCTTCCAGGAATACACCGAGCGTGTGCCCCGTCTGATCCCGCGCCTCTCCAGCGCCCCGGCGGCGCACTCCTTCTCCGCCGCGCTGTACCTCAAGCACCGCGAGTACGAGGCCCTGCTGGGCGCCGTGGCCGTGCTGGCGGTGCTGGCTCTCAAGCTGTATTACAGGCACTGAGGACCAAGCTGCGTCTCGCACTCCATTGCGCGCTGTTCTTCTCCGTGGGGCTCGCCGCCCAGACTGCGCCTGCGCCCCCCGCCCAGTCCCCCAGCCAGGCGGTGGTCGAGGCCGCGGGGCACATCCGCCCGCCCGACCCCGGGTATCGCTTCCCCGTCGGCGAGACCTATGTGTACGAGGTCGAATGGCGTCTGTGGACGGCCGGCACCGCCACCCTGCGCATGGATGCGGCCGACGGCGAGTACCGGGTGACCGGCACTGCCGACTCCACCGGCGTCGCCTCCCTCCTGTACACCGTCGAGGACCGCTTCGAATCCTTCTTCGACCCCAGGACGTTCTGCTCCTCGCGGCTCACCAAGAACACCCACGAGGGCTTCCGCCGCCGCGAGACCAAGCTCGCCTTCGACTATGCCCGTAAGCGCAGCCTGCGCGATGTTCGCAACCTGAAGAACAACCAGGCGGTGCACGACGAAGACGACATCCCCGCCTGCGTCACCGACGTCCTTTCCGGCCTGTTCTACATCGGCTCCCTGCCCCTTCAACCCGGGGCCACGTACACCTTCCCGCTGAATGACGGAAAGACGGAGATGGTGCGCGCCCACGTGGAAGCGAGGGAGGAGGTGAAGGTCCCCGCCGGCACCTACCGCGCGGTGCGCGTGCAGCCGGAGGCCACCAGCGGCGTGCTCAAGGAGCGCGGCCGGGTCTGGCTGTGGTATTCGGAGGATGGGACCCGCTTCCCCGTGCAGATGCGGGCGCGCATGTTCTGGGGCACCATCACCTTCCGCCTGGCGCGGATCGACAAGAAGTGATCACTGCAGGTGGAAGCGTTCGTTCATGAGCCGTTGCAGCCTCGGCTTGTAGAGGATCTCCCAGGCCAATTCCTTGTCCGGGAACATCGCCATCGCGGCCCGCTTGGTGCTGGCCACCAGTTCCGACGCCTCTTCCACCGTCATCCCCGGGTCCTGGCTGATCACCGACATCACCATGCTCATCATCACCTGCAGCCGGCGCAGGCGTTTCGGTTCGTCGTCTCCATCAGGCTGGCCTAGGGAAGGTTCCTCGCTCCTGCGTTCCGGGATCTCCATGCGATACGGCCCTCGTGTTCTCGCGAAAATCCGCTCGCCACGCGGTCTTTCGCACCTTGGAAGTTAGATGGCCCGTCCCCCGGGTACAGTTGCGCCTCTCCCCGCGCGGCGGACCGGAACACTACCCCCACGTTTGCCCGCATCATACACCCGGATGCAAATCCCGCCGCGTGCACCGTCGCGCTCGGGGCGTTACCATGGGAGGTGTTCGATTGGAGGGCCGCATGGACCGCGAGACACCCAAGCCCCAACCCGAAAAGGAATTGGTGGAAGTCTTCGACACCCAGCAGGAATCGGAGGCCATGATTGTCCAGGGCCTGCTGGAATCCGCCGGGATCGAATCCATTTTGAGCGGGCTGGACGCGGCGCAGGACGTGCTGCCGGGCGTGGGCGGCGTCATCGTCCGCGTCGCCCCGGAGAACGCCGAAGAGGCCCGCCGCGTCATCCGGGAGTACGCGAACAATCAGGACAACTTCGACACCGACGTGCCCGACGACCTCGGCCCTACCGACGAGCCTGCAGCCTGACCTTGCGCCCGTCCAGGTAGAAGGTGGTGGCGCCGTGCATGTCCGTGCGGTAGACCGCCGCCCCCTGCTCCTGCAGGCGCCACAGTACTTCGGGCGCGGGATAGCGGTAGGGATTGTCGTATCCCGCTGAAACCACCGCGAACCGCGGCGCCAGCGCTCGCAGCAGCTCCGCCGAGGTGGAAGTGCCGCTGCCGTGGTGCGGCACCTTCAGCACGTCGGCCCGCGGCAGCACCGCGGCAAGATCCTCCTCCACCCGCCTGTCGATGTCCCCGGTGAACAGCACCGCGGTCTCGCCGTAGGCGACCCGCAGCACCAGCGAGTCGTTGTTCACCGCCTTCTCCGTCGCCGGTTGGGGCGCCGGCGCGAACACTTCCACCTCCGCTCCGCCGAAGCGGAAGCGCTCGCCCGCCGACAGCCTGCGGATGGTCATGCCTTCCTGCTGCGCCTGCCCCAGCAACTCCGGCAGCGGCCCGGAATGGTGCAGTGCTCCGATCCACAGTTCCCGCGGACGAAAATTGCGGATCACCGCCGGGAACCCGCCGGCGTGGTCGGCATGCGCGTGCGACAGCACCACCGCATCCAGCCGCGAGATCCTCCGCCACCACAGGTAGGTCGAGACCACGTCCTCCCCGACATCGAATCCTGCCGCCCTCTCGCCCAGCATGCCGCCGGAATCCAGCAGCAACGTCCGCCCCTCGGGCGTCACTACCAGGTGCGCGTCCCCCTGCCCCACATCCAGCGTGGTCACTTCCATCCCTTCGGGAAGCGTGTTGCGCGGCGGCGGCACCAGGGCGATCCAGAGCGCCGTCGCCGCCAGCCCGCCCAGCCCCAGCGCCGCCCAGCGTGCCCGGCGCCTGACCAGCATCAGGCAGATTCCCACCGCCATCAGGCTCGACGCCGCGACCCACGCCGCAGGCGTCGCCACCCGCACGTCCGCCGCCCGCAGCCCGCCCAGCACCCGCACCGTCCCGGTGATGAGGTGCAGCACCCTCTCCGCCAGTTCCGCCGGGACCCGTGCCAGTGCCGTGGAAACGTAGCTGAGAGCGGTGGCCAGGACCGCGGCCGGCATCAGCACTCCCGTGAGCGGCACCACCACGGCGTTGGCAGGCAGGGCCAGCATCGCCGCGCGATGAAAGTAGACGGCCATCGGCACCGCCAGGGCCACCTGCATCAGCGCCGCGATCGCCAGCACCTCGAAGATGGCGAACGCCGCTGAGCCGCTTCCCGACACCACCCACCGGGCCGGGCGCGCGCCCAACAGCCGCGCCAGCCGTCCCGCGATCAGCCGCAAGTCCAGGCGGAACTGCACGATCTTCGGCGGCAGGGTCAGGTCGAGCGCCACGGAATCCAGGTAGCGCAGACCCCGGTGGTAGGGCTGCGACGTCCGCTCCAGCAAAGGCGCTCCGATGCCCGCAATGGCCAACACCGAGAGGAAAGTCAGCTGGAAGCTGGCGTCGAAGACGGCACGGGGCTCGGCCACCAGGATGATCAAGGCAGCCAGCCCCAGCGCATTCAGCGGCGCCCGCTCCCGGTACAGCAGCCGCGTTGCCAGGTAGATCCACAGCATCAGCGTGGCGCGCAGGATCGGCGCTCCGGCATCGGTCAGGTAGGCGTACGCGCCGGTCACCGCCAACGTGACGATGGTGGTCACCACCGGCCCCGCGTGCAGCCGGCGCAGCCCCCAGAAGACCAGCAGCGCCAGGATGCCGACGTTCATGCCCGACACCACCAGAATGTGGTACGTGCCGGTGCGCTGGAAGTCCTCGCGGGTGTCACGCCCCACCTGCGTCCGTTGCCCCGCGATCATGGCTGCCAGGAGGGCGGTGTCGTCCGGCGACCACATCCGCTGCATGTGCTCGACGACGGAGCGCCGCATCTGGCTGCGCCAGCGGCCCAGGCGCGAGCCCCCGAAGCCTTCCAGCAACTGCAAACGGTCGGCACGCACCGAAGCCGTGGCGTAGATCCCCTGCTGCGCCAGGTACTCGCGGAAGGCCAGCGCGCCCGGGTTGCCATAATCCCGCGGCGCGCGCAGCCGGGCGGTGAAACGTATGCGCTGCCCGTAGCGCAGCTCTGGCAACGCCGCTCCTGTGGGACCTTCTGTGTCGTCATCCGCGGCGGGAGCGGCGTACAGGCCCAGCCGCAGTCCGAACGACCCGGAAACGGTGCGGCCGTCCACCGCCACCGATTCCGTCTCGATGTCCACCGACTGCCGAGCCCGTCCAAAGCGCGGCGGGCGCGGCATGGCGTCGCGGACCACCACGCCGGTGACTGTCACCTCGTCCTTCAGCAGACTGGAAACATCGGGAGGAGATTGCGCCGCGTCTCCCAGGACCAGCGAAGCCGCGCCCAGCACGGCCAGAAGAACCACCGCCGCAGCGGCGCCCAGCGCCAGACGGCCCCTTATCCAGTACATCCCGGCGGTCGCGAACGCCGCCGCCGAGAACAGCCACCACGTCGCCGGACGCCATGCGCTCTCCGCCAAGCAGACTCCCGCGGCGAAGGCCAGCGCGGCCCACAGCAGCGGTTGCCGGCTTCGCAGCCCGGTGTCCACGGCGGCGTCAGCCTACACGCCGGCCTGGCCACCGTGCTGTGACGGCCGACATCCCGCCGCGTGACTAGCGGGCCAGCCGGAAGATGCTCTCGATGTGGTAGGTCTGCGGGAAGAGGTCCAGAAGATGAACGCTCTCGACTCGGTAGCCGCCGGCCAGCAGCACCCGCAGGTCGCGCGCCAGCGTGGCCGGATTGCAGGAAACGTAGGTCACATGCTTCGCGCCCAGCTTCGCCAGCGCCTCCGCCGCCCGCTCGCCGATCCCGGCGCGCGGCGGATCCAGCACGACCGCGTCGGGGTGGGCGCTGGCCTTGGCCAGGAACTGCTCCACTCGCTGCTCCACCGCCTTGACGTTCGCCGGCACGTTCTTCCGCAGGTCGGCGACCGCCGGCGCCGACGACTCCACCGCGATCACCCGCTCGAAGCGGCGCGCCAGCGCCGCCGTGAACAGGCCCACGCCCGCATACAGATCGAGCGCCGTGCCGCCGCTCAGTTCCTGGGTGGCCACCCTCACCATGGTGTCCGTCAGGTGCCGGTTGGTCTGGAAGAACGCCGCTGCGTCGACCCGGTAGCGCGTCCCCGCGGCTTCGTAGAACAGCTGCCGCTCGCCCAGCGTCAGCAGAGGGCGGGCGTCGCTGGCTTGGTCAAGGTCGTCCAATGGCGTCCGCAGCTTGCCTGCTTCCGGCAGTCCGCCGGAGCGCTGCTGGAAGAACGCGATGCCTGCGATCCCCCGCATGGCCCCGTGCAGGTGGTCGGCGAAGGCTCGTGCCGCCGCCTCCTGCGGCGCTTCTCCGCTCACGAATACCGAGAGCAGCAGTTGCTCATCCGCGTGGTCGGCGAAAAACTCGAGTTCACACGCCAACGACGGCAGCTTGCCTGCTTTCCCGGCCTCCCAGACCGCCGCCATCGCCCGGTTGATCAGCGGTGAGCTGATCGGGCACTGCTCCACCGCCAGCAGCTCGTGCGAGCCGTGCTTGTAGTAGCCCATGGCGAACTGCGGATGCGTGCGCACCCGCATGCGCGTCCGGTTGCGGTACCTCCACGGCTCGGCGGCGTGCACCTCGATGTCGCCGGCCCATTCCAGCTTCGCCGTCCGCCGCAGCGTCTCCCGTAGCACCTCGCGCTTGATCTCCAGCTGGTGCTGGTGATCGCTATGCTGGTAATGGCACCCGCCGCAGCGCAGGAAATACGGGCATCCGGGCTCGACCCGTTGAGACGATGCGCCGAGCACCTTTTCCACCCGCGCCCGCACGAACCCGGGCTTCTCCTCCACCACCGCCGCTTCCACCCGTTCCCCATCGAGGACGAACGGCACGAAGACGGTCTTGCCGCGGCCGTGCTCGTCCGCCGGCAGCCGCGCCAGCCCGTCCCCGCCATACACCATCTTCTCGATCGTCAGTTCCATGAGACTTAATTTCCGCGGAGCTGAAGTTCTCACAGGTAGAACAGGCTCAACCGCGGCAGGTTGTAGCGCTCCAGCAGCCGCTTGTGGACGTACTGCTTGTGCAGCTGTTCGATCTGCGCTCCCGACATCTTCCGCCGGTAGGGCGCGATCTCCCGGTCGGCCTCCGCCCGCACCGCCAGCAACTGCTCGTCCAGGGTCGCCGCCAGCAGGGCGGCATAGAGCTTCTCTTCCATGACCGTCAGCCGCCGCTCCACGTCTTCCAGCGACGGCCGCGCCGCCGTTCCTTCCGCCAGATCGCGCAGCAACCGCGCTATGTCCCGGGCCACCGCCCGCGCAGCGTCCGGAAGCTGCGCCGCCTCCACGGCATGCGCGTTACGCCGGAAGAACTCACCGATCACCGTCGGATCCAGTCCGGTCTCCTTCGGCTCCGTCTTGGCGACGCCGACGGCAGCTTCTTTCATCTCCTCCGCCGCCGCCAGTACCTCTTGCGAGCAATAGGCCAGGGAGTTGATCTTCTTCGACGTCGCCGGCCGCTTCTCGTACCGCTCGAAGGTGGTGTCGATCCCGCGCAGCACCGCCTCCAGCGGGATGCCGGCGTCCTTCCATGTCTCGATCAGCGCCCAGTCCAGCGTGGACAGCAGCAGCCCCGTCCCTCGCCGCCGCTGGAAGTGCTCCTCGATCTCGGTGAAGTAGTTGAAGTAGTTTTCCATCGGGCGCGGGACTTACTGGCCCTTGGCTTTCAGCTTGCGCTTGCCGTCCGTCTCTTCACTCTTGCGGACGTTGCGCTCCCAGATGATGCGCAGGCCCTCCAGCGTCAGCAGGTCGTCCACCGCGGTGATGTACTTCGAGCCTTCGCCGATCAGCGACGCCAGCCCGCCGGTCCCGACCACCTTGGCGTCCTTGCCCAGCTCACCGAGCAGTCGCTCCAGGATGGAATCCACCAGACCGAGATACCCGTAGTACAGCCCCGCCTGGATGCTGCCCACGGTATTGGTGGCGATGATGCGCGACGGCTTGCGAATGTCCACCCGCGGCAGCCGCGCCGTGCGCTCGAACAGCGCCTCCGCTGAGATCCCGATCCCCGGAGCGATCACTCCGCCCAGGTACTCGCCGCGCTTCGACACCGCGTCGAACGTGGTCGCCGTCCCGAAATCCACCACGATGCACGGCCCCCCGTACTTCTCGAACGCCGCCACCGCGTTCACGATGCGGTCGGCGCCGACCTCCGAGGGATTGTCGTACTGCACCGGCATGCCGGTCTTCACCCCCGGCTCCACCAACAGCGGCTTCAGAGAGAAGTAGCGCTCGCACACCTCGCGCAGCGTGCTGTCCAGCGGCGGCACCACCGACGAGATCACGATGCCGTCGATCCCGCCCACGTCGATCTTGCCCATGGCGAACAGGTTGCGGAACAGCACCCCGTACTCGTCCACCGTCTGCGTCTTGGTGGTCGCAACCCGCCAGTTCGCCAGCAGCTCGCCGTACGAGCTCCCGCCCGCCCGCGCCGCAAAGACGCCCAGCACCGTGTTCGTGTTCCCGACATCGAGAACGAAGAGCATTTACCTTCTCTTACTTGCAAGCTCTTTCAAACATTCCGAGCGCAGCGAGGAACCCCTACCGTCGGCAGCGCAGCACGGGTAGGGATCCCTCGCACCGCTCGGGATGTTTTTTCAAAGACCACATCAGTCCTGCTCTCTCACTCCCCCCGACAGCACGGTCCTTAACCCTTCCCCGGTCCTTACCTGCAAGAACCCGCGCCCGTCCAGGCCCTCGGTGGTTCCCTCGTATCCGCCGCCTTCTTCCACCCTGACCCGCCGCCCTCGCGCCAGCGGCGACCGCTCCTCGAACCGCCGCACGATATCGGCGACATCGGGTCCCGCGCGCAGCGCGCGGTACTCGCGGTCGAGCGATTTTAGCAGGGCGGCCGCCAGCTCCACCCGTGACCACCAGCGCCCGCTCTCCCGCCGCAACGACGTCGCCTCCGCCTCCAACGCCGCCGGGAACCGCTCCTGGTTCACGTTCAGTCCGACTCCGACCACCACGTAGCGCACCCGCGTCGGTTCGGCATTCATCTCCGTCAGGATGCCGGCGAATTTCTTCCCACCCAGCAGCAGGTCATTCGGCCAGCGCAATTCAGACTTGAGCCCCGCCACCTGCTCCACCGCCGCGTGCACCGCCAGCCCTACCGCCAGGGACAGCGGCAGCGTCTCCGCCGGTGACAACTCCGGCCGCAGCAGCACCGAGCAGTAGATGCCCGCCGACTTCTCCGAATGCCACGAGTGCCCGCCGCGGCCCCGCCCCGCCGTCTGTTCCTCCGCCAGGAAGACGCACCCCTCCGGCTCTCCTGCGGCCGCCGCGGCCATCGCCTCCTGGTTGGTGGAACCCACGCGGAAGTAGTGATGGATGTTCTTCGCGAATGATGTGCCCTTGAGCAGCGGCTGCAGGATCTCCGGCAGCAGCAGGTCGGGGACGGCGCCCAGCCGGTACCCGGTCGCCGGGTGCCCGGCGATCTGCACTCCCAGCTGCCGCAACTGCTCGACGAACCGCCACACCGCCGAGCGGCTCACCCCGATCTCCTCGGCGAGCTTGGTGCCGCTCACCACCACCATGGCGTGGTCCGACAGCAGGCGCACGATGCGGCCCATGCGCCCGTCCGTCCGCCCGCAGAGCTCCAGCGGCACCGGCCTCCGCGCCCGGGATTTCATGGCTTTGGCGATGCTGGGATTATGCGGGAGCGGCCCGCTTCGGCACAAACAGAACTTCGGTTTCCGCGGATCTGCGCGGATTCCCGCGGATAGGTTCTCTTGATCGGCGTTGATCCGCGCCCATCCGCGGAAAAGAAGTTACGCCGGCGCCACCCGCATGCTCATGTCCACCGAGTGCGGCGAATGGGTCAGCGCGCCCACCGAGATGTAATCCACCCCGGTCTCGGCGTACGCCCGCACGTTCTCCAGCACGATCCCGCCGGAGACCTCCAGCGGCACCCGCCGGGTGTGGCGCTGCACCCGCTCCACCGCCTTGGCCACGTCGGCCACGCTCATGTTGTCCAGCAGGATGGCCTCGGCGCCGTTGCCCAGCGCCTCTTCCAGTTCCTCCAGCGTGCGCACCTCGATCTCGATGGGCTGCTCGCCGCGCCGGTTGCGCAGCGCCCGCTCCAGCGCCGGCGCGATCCCCCCGGCCAGCGCGATGTGGTTGTTCTTGATCAGCACCCCGTCGGAGAGGTCCAGCCGGTGGTTGAAGCCGCCACCGCAGGTGACCGCGTACTTCTCCAGAACCCGCATCCCCGGCACCGTCTTGCGCGTGTCCAGGATGCGCGCCTTGGTCCCGTTCACCGCCTCCACGAACTTGCGAGTGAACGTGGCGATGCCGCTCAGCCGTTGCATCACGTTCAGGATCACCCGCTCGCACGACAGCACGACCCGCGCGTTGTGCCGCACCACCGCCACCGTCTGCCCGCGGTGCAGCCGCACCCCGTCGAAGACCTCGGGATGGCTGGTCACGTCCGGGTAGGCGGCCACCGTCCCATCCAGCACGGCGAAGACGTCGAAGATGCGCGACACCACTCCCAGCCCCGCCAGCACGCAGTCCTGCTTGGTGATGATGGTCGCCGTGGCCCGCTGCCGCGGGTCGATGCAGGCGTACGTGGTCGCGTCGCGGGTAGCGCTGTCCTCGCGCAACGCGTTCTCCAGGATCGCCGTGATCCGCCTGCTGTTCCAGTCCATGTGTTAGCCGTCAGTCGTCAGTCTTCAGCCGTCAGGCCCCGAGTTCCCCCAGCGCCCCACGGATCTTGCCCAGCAGCACCTGCAGCTCCTGCTCGCGCTTCTTGATGCCGTCCACCACGTGCGCCGGCGCTTTGGCCAGGAACTGCTCGTTGCCCAGCTGCCGCTTCGCGTTCGACATCTCCTTCTCGATCCGCTCCAGCTCCTTGCCCAGGCGCTCCCGCTCCGCCGCCACGTCCACCTTCTTCTCGTAGACCACGGCCACGTCGAAGCGCGCGGTCGAGCGCGAGCCCGCCACCTTCGCCAGGTGCTCCGCGGAGAACTCGATGCCCTCCACCGCCGCCAGCTTCTCGATGGCGGTGCGGTTCTGCTCCACCAACCGTCGCAGCGCCGCCTCACCGTACACCCGGATGGGCGCCTTCTGCCTCTCCGGGACCTTCAGCTCGTGGCGGATATTGCGCACGCTCACGATCAGGTCCTGGAGGATGGCCATCTCCGTCTCCGCCGCGCTGTCCATCCGCACCGCGTCGCCCTGCGGATACTCCGCCAGCGCGATCGACTTCAGCGGCGGCTCCTGGTCGTACAGCGCGTGCCACAGCTCGTCGGTGATGAACGGCATGATGGGCGACAGCAGCCGCAGCGCGCCCTCGTACACCGTGATCAGATTGTCGAGCGCCCCGGCCGCCGCCCGCTTCCCCTCGTCACCCTCCAGCGACGCCAGCCGCAGCTTCACGATCTCGATGTACCAGTCGCAGAAGTCGCCCCAGAAGAAGTCGTATACCACCCGCGCCGCCTCGTCGAAGCGGTAGTCGGTCAGCGCCTGGTTGGCCTGCTGCGCCACCCGGTGGAAGCGCGAGAAGACCCAGCGGTCCTCCAGCGTCTCCGGCCTGGGCTCGGCCGCCCGCGCCTGGAACTGCTTCAGGGACCACGCTCCCGCCTCCTCCGCCCGGGTCACGTTCATGAAGAGGAACCGCGACGCGTTCCATATCTTGTTGGCGAACGCCCGGTAGCCCTCCGTGCGGCTCTCCGAGAAGGCGATGTCCGTCCCCGGCGACGACATCGACGCCAGCGTGAACCGCACCGCGTCCGTGCCGTACTTGTCGATGATCTCGATGGGGTCGATCACGTTCCCCTTGGTCTTCGACATCTTCTGCCGCTCGGCGT
>CAYTPH010000010.1:0-22231 GCA_964439635.1 uncultured Terriglobales bacterium | reverse complement strand
GCGAGGGTGACGCCCTCGACCGACGTCAGCTCGCGGTCGATGCGCAGCAGCAGGTCGATGTTCTGCTCGACCGAGGTGGTGAAGGGGTCGGTCTTGTAGGGCGTCGTCCAGTCAGCGGTGTGGGCGCCCTCGGGGGCGAGGGCGACGTCGTACTGCTTCACCCTGGCGGAGGACTTGGCGATGTCGACCGCACGGGCGGCGCAAGCCTCGACGCCCGCCTGGGTGAGGTTGTCGGTGGCGGCGAAGCCCCAGGCGCCGTCGGCGACCACGCGGATGCCCACGCCCAGGGACTCGCCCTCGGAGACGTGGCCGACCTTGCCGTTCTTGGTGGTCAGCAGGCGCTGGCGCTCATCCACCACACGCAGGTCGCAGAAGCTGGCGCCGCGCAGCTCCGCCGTGTTCAGGGCCCAATCAGCAATGGTTCGCATGCTCATGGCGAACGACGATGATACCAGCCGTCAGCTATCAGCCATCAGCCGTCAGGTATATTTGCGGCGAATGTCGCGCAAACCTGCAGTCATGAAGGTCGTGAACCTGGAGGAAGGCATGCCCACGGTGGAGCAGGCGCGGCTGAAGCTGGGGTACGAGCTGAATCGGGCGCGGGCCGAGGGTTGCGCGGCGGTGAAGATCATCCACGGTTACGGTTCGAGTGGGGTGGGCGGCGCGCTGCGCACCGGTATCCAAGGCACGTTGCGGTGGATGGCGCAGGAGGGCAAGCTGGCGGCGTTCATCGCGGGGGAGGACTGGCGGGTTTCCCAGGAAACCACTTGGGACCTGTTGAAGAAGTTTCCCGAGTGGAAGCAAGACCGCGACTTGGGACGCGGCAATAAGGGGATCTCGATCGTACTTCTCTGAAGACGTGCGTAATCACTGACAGGCTGACGGGGATGGTGGTAGGGTGCCGCGGGCCCAGAATCTTGCGGAGGCGCCATGCCATGATCTCCTTCATCCTCAACGATAAGCCGACGCGCGTAGACGTGGACGGCTCTACCCCGCTGCTGTGGGTCCTGCGCGACACCCTCGGGATGACCGGCACGAAGTTCGGCTGCGGCGAAGGCCAGTGCGGTTGCTGCACCGTACACGTCGACGGTGAAGCCACGCGCTCCTGCGTCACGGGGGTGGAGCAGGTCGCGGGAAGACGGGTCACAACCATCGAAGGGCTCGGCGGAAGACACCCGCTGCAGGCGGCCATCCTCGAGGAACAGGCGCCGCAGTGTGGATACTGCATCAGCGGACAAGTCATGCAAGCCGCTGCCCTGCTCGAACACAACGCCCACCCCACGCGCGAGCAGGTCCATGAAGCCATGCGCGGGAACCTGTGCCGCTGTGGGTGCTACCAGCGGCTGGAGAAGGCGGTGCTTCGGGTAGCTGCGGGTCCACCCAAGCGGAAACGCGTCGCGGCCCGCCAGGGAGGTGTGCGATGAAGCCAACCCTGCAGGATCCCGCGCGCCGCGACTTCCTCAAGACAACGGCCCTGGCAGGCGCCGGGCTGGCAGTCGCCTGCTACGTGCCGGAGGCGCTGGGTGCCGAGCCCGCCGCGTTCCAGCCCAACGCCTGGGTGCGCGTGGCGCCCAGCGGAGAAGTCTCGATCTGGGTGGCGAAGTCCGAGTTGGGACAGGGCTCGCACACCGGGCTGGCCATGATCGTGGCCGAAGAACTCGATGCCGACTGGCAGAAGGTGAAGATCGAACGCGCGGTGCTGGACGCCAAGTACGGTGAGCAGGGCACCGGCGGCAGCACCGCCATCCGCACCAGTTGGCTGCGGTTGCGCCGGGCCGGCGCAGCCGCGCGGGCCATGCTGATCGAAGCTGCGGCCCAGCGATGGAAAGTCCCGGCCGCACAGTGCGACACCCAGCCGGGATCCGTGGTGCACAAGAAGAGCGGACGAAAGATCGGGTACGGCGCGCTGGCCGAAGCGGCCGCCAAGTTACCGGTGCCGCAGATGCCGCCACTGAAGAACCCGAAGGCGTTCCGCTACATTGGCCAGCGGCTGCCCCGGGTGGATGGGCCCGACAAAGTCAGCGGCGCGGCGCAGTACGGGATCGACGTGCGGCGTCCGGACATGCTGTTCGCGACCGTGGTGCACTGCCCTGTCTTCGGCGGCAAGCTGGGGAGCGTGGACGCGGTCAAAGCAAAGACCATGACCGGGGTACGCCAGGTGGTCGAGATGGACAACGCGGTCGGCGTGATCGCCGATTCCACCTGGCACGCCATGGAGGCGGCCAAGGCGCTCGATATCCACTGGGACGGAGGTGCGAACGCGAACTTGAGCTCGGCCACGTTGCGCGCGGAAATGGAAGAGGCCCTGAAGAAGCCCGCGCGAGTGCGGCGCAACGACGGCGACGTGGAGGCGGCGCTGGCCGCGGCCAAGACGAAGATCGAGGCGGTCTACGCGTTGCCGTACCTGCCGCACGCGCCGCTGGAGCCGACCAACTGCACCGCGAACGTGCGCGGCGACGCGGTGGAGATCTGGGCGCCGACGCAGTTCCCGCAACTGGTGCGGGCGTCGGCGGCAGGGGCGCTGAAGATCGCACCGGAGAAGATCAAGGTCAACATCACGTACTCCGGCGGGGCATTCGGGCGGCGCATCATCGGCGACTACGGCGGCGAGGCCGCGCTGCTGTCGAAAGCGGCGGGCGCGCCGGTGCAGGTGGTGTGGACGCGGCAGGAGGACTTCCAGCACGACTTCTACCGTCCCGGAAGCGTGCACCAGATGGCCGGGGCCGTGGACCAGGGTTATCCCAGCGCCTGGCTGCATCGCGTAGTGTGCCCGTCGATCGGTCACTACCTGGAAGGCGGTAGCGGCGAGGACGACGACGTGGCCACCGGCGCGGTGGGCATCCCCTACGCCATCCCAAACCTGCGGGTGGAACAGGTGACGCTGGCCAGCGCGGTGCCATTAGGGTACTGGCGGTCAGTCTACGACTCGCAAACCGCCTACGTGAACGAGCATTTCCTGGATGAACTGGCTGCACTGGCCGGCCTGAACCCGCTGGATACGCGTGTCATGCTGATCGCGGGCAGCCGTCCGGAGTATCTGGACGTCCTGCGGTTGGTGCACGAGAAATCCGGCTGGTCCAAGCCGTTGCCGGAAGGACGCACGCGCGGGATCGCCGTCCATCATTCCTTCACCAGCACGGTGGCGCATGTGGCCGAGGTGTCGGTGGAAAATAGTGGACGGGTGCGTGTGCACAAAGTGACCACCGCGGTCGATTGCGGGATCCCCGTGAATCCTGCCTTGATCGAGCAGCAGATGCACAGCGCGGTCACCATTGGCCTGACCGCCTTCTTCGCAGGCCCGGTAAAGTTCGAGCGGGGCCGCGCGCAGCCGAGCAACTTCAACGATTACGGGCTGCTGGAGATGGGCGAGACGCCGGAAGTCGAGGTGCACATCGTGCCCAGCACCGACGCGCCGCGCGGGATCGGCGAACCAGGCGTGCCGCCCATCGCGCCGGCGGTGGCCAACGCCATCTTCGCGGCGACGAAGAAACCGATCCGGACGGTGCCCTACAGCGCCTAGAGGACGGAGAGACGAGGCTGTACTAAGAAGATCAGCCCGGCTTGCGCCGGGCTGATGCTGTTCCGTACCCCCTCCTGGCTGCTCGTTCCTTACGTTCCCTCGCTCCACGACGCCAGGTACTCTTCCTGCTGCGGAGTCAGGCGGTCGATCTTGATGCCCATGGACTCCAGCTTCAGGCGGGCGACCTTCTTATCCAGGTCCACCGGCACCGAATAGACCTTCTTCTCCAGCGAACCGTGGTTCTTCACCATGTACTCGACGGAGAGGGCCTGGTTGGCGAAGCTCATGTCCATCACCGCGGCCGGGTGGCCCTCGGCGGCGGCCAGGTTGATGAGGCGGCCCTCGCCCAGCAGGTTGATCTTGCGCCCGTCCTTCAAGGAATACTCCTCGACGAAGTCGCGGGTGGTGCGCTTCGAGCTCGACAGCTTCTCCAGCGCCGGGATGTCGATCTCCACGTTGAAGTGGCCGGAGTTGGAGATGATGGCGCCGTCCTTCATGACCTCGAAGTGCTCCTTGGCCAGCACGTTCTTGTTGCCGGTGACGGTGCAGAAGACGTCGCCCAGCTTGGCGGCCTCGTTCATGGACATGACGCGGAAGCCGTCCATCACCGCTTCCAGGGCGCGCAGCGGATCGATCTCGGTGACGATGACGTCGGCGCCCATGCCGCGGGCGCGCATGGCCAGGCCGCGGCCGCACCAGCCGTAGCCGGCGACCACGAACTTGGAGCCCGCCAGCAGCACGTTGGTGGCGCGCACGATGCCGTCCATGGTGGACTGGCCGGTGCCGTAGCGGTTGTCGAACATGTGCTTGGTGTCGGCGTCGTTGACCGCGATGACGGGATAGCGCAGCACCTTCTCGGCGGCCATGGCGCGCAGGCGGATGACGCCCGTGGTGGTCTCCTCGGTGCCGCCGATGATGGTGTCCACCACGTCCTTGCGCTTGGTAAGGGCGATGGTGACCAGGTCGGCGCCGTCATCCATGGTGATGTGGGGCTTGTGGTCGAGCGCCGCCAGGATGTGCTGGTAGTAGGTCTCGTTGTCCTCGCCCTTGATGGCGAACACCGGGATGTTGTAGTCGCGCACCAGGGAGGCGGCCACGTCGTCCTGGGTGGAGAGCGGGTTGGAGGCGCACAGCACCACGTCGGCGCCGCCGTCGCGCAGCGTGATGGCCAGGTTGGCGGTCTCGGAGGTGACGTGCAGGCAGGCGGAGATGCGGATGCCCTTCAACGGCTGGCTCTTGATGAAGTCCTTGCGGATGAGCTGCAGCACCTTCATGGACTGGTTGGCCCACTCGATGCGCTTCTTGCCCAGGTCGGCCAGGTCGAGGTTCTTGACGTCGTACTTGATGGTCGGAGTGGCGGTCGTTGCCATAGGTTCCTTGTTGCGGACTTTCGTTGTCATTCGCTTTCACAATGCCGCGACCCCCGAAAGGGTGCGGCAGGAGTTAGAACCTGGGGCGCGGGCAACGCGCCCCGCGTCCTTACTTGGTGGCGTGCAGGGCGCTCTTCTCGCCCGCCTGCTCGCGCAGTGCCTTGGCCTTGTCGGTGTGCTCCCAGGTGAAGTCCTTGTCGGAGCGGCCGAAGTGGCCGTAGGCGGCGGTCTTGCGGAAGATGGGGCGGCGCAGCTTCAGGGTCTCGATGATGCCCTTGGGGGTGAGCTGGAAGTTGTCGCGTACCAGCTGCTGCAGCTTGTGGTCGGAAACCTTGCCGGTGCCGAAGCTGTCCACCAGGACGCTGACCGGGTCGGCCACGCCGATGGCGTAGGCCAGCTGCACCTCGCAGCGGTCGGCCAGCCCGGCGGCCACGACGTTCTTGGCGACGTAGCGGGCCATGTAGGCACCGGAGCGGTCCACCTTGGTGGCGTCTTTGCCGCTGAAGCAGCCGCCGCCGTGCCGGCCCATGCCGCCGTAGGTGTCCACGATGATCTTGCGGCCGGTGAGGCCGGTGTCGCCCATGGGTCCGCCCACCACGAAGCGCCCGGTGGGATTGATGTGGTACTTGGTGTCGGCGTCCAGCATCTTCTCCGGGATCACCGCCTGGATGATGTGCTGGAGGACCTCGGCGCGGAGCTTCTTGTTGTCGATGGTCTCAGCGTGCTGGGTGGAGACGACGACGGCGTCCACGCGCAGCGGCTTGTGGGTCTTGGCGTCGTACTCGACCGTGACCTGCGACTTGCCGTCGGGGCGGAGGAAATCGAGCTGGCCGCTCTTGCGGGCCTCCGCCAGGCGCATGGTGAGCTTGTGCGCCAGCAGGATAGGCATGGGCATGAGCTCTTCCGTCTCGTTGCTGGCGTAGCCGAACATCATGCCCTGGTCGCCGGCGCCGCCGGGATCCACGCCCATGGCGATGTCGGGCGACTGCTCATGGATGGAGCTGATGACCGCGCAGGTCTGGCTGTCGAATCCAAAGGAGGCGTCGTTGTAGCCGACGCTGGTGACGGTGCCGCGCACGATGGCGGGGAAATCCACGTAAGCCTTGGTGGTGATCTCGCCGGCGATGAAGGCGAGGCCGGTGGTCACCAGGGTCTCGCAGGCCACCCGGCTGTGGGGGTCCTCGTTGAGGCAGGCGTCGACGATGGCGTCGGAGATCTGGTCGGCGATCTTGTCGGGGTGGCCTTCGGTCACCGATTCCGAGGTGAACAGGAAACGCTCTTTGGACACGGAAGCTCCTTGCTTAGCAGTTGGATGACGACGGGGCGGGAAACCGCGGACGTCAATTCACAAACCTCTAAGTTAACAGAGAACCCCCACAGCGGCAACGGTTTGCAGTGAGTGGAGAGAAACCGGCAGCGACCCGCGACAGACGCCATTCAGGGGGCTACGGCTTGCCGCCCGCCTTGCGCTCCAGGGCCTTGACCACGCGCTCCAGTTCCTCCACCACCGGGTTGCTGCCGCGCTCTTTGAGGGCGTTGGTGATCTCGCGGTAGTACCACAGGCTGCCCTCGCGGCCGCCCTTGAAGCGCCGCCATACGTCCTCGCCGTGCAGGCGGTAGTCGGCCAGGATGGAGCGGGCGTTGTGCAGCTTGTCGGCGGCGGAGACCAGGCGGGTCTCGACGTCGGCTTCAGTGCGGATGTGCTCGATGTACTTCTCCTTGCGCAGGCGCCAGGTGGGCTTCTCGACGCGGTCGGTGTCGGTGCAGCCCTCGACGATGCCGGCCACGCGGTCGCCGAAGCGGCGGCGAATCTCCTCCAGTATGGGGCGGCCGCCCTGGTCTTCGACGGCGTCGTGCAGCAGGGCGGCGATGGCCATGTCCTCGTCGCCGCCGGCCTCGATGACGATGGAGGCGACGGCGATCAGGTGGCCGACGTAGGGCTCGGGCTTGCCCTTGCGCTGCTGGTCCTTGTGCAGGTCGAAGGCCAGGTCGAAGGCCTCTTTGAAGCGGCGGGTGAGCACGCGTTTTTCACCGGCAAGTGGGGTCCAGACCATCAGTGACACGTCCCCGAGGTGCAGCCGCAATCCTCGCCGCGCAACGCCTGGCGGCCTTCGTTGAGGATGATGGGCGTCATCACCAGTCCGGCGACGGGATCGGCCCACCACCAGCCGAGCAGCGCGTTCAGCAGCAATCCCCCGAGCAGGATGGCGGAGAGGTAGGCGCAGAGGTCGGTCTGGCGGGAGTCGGCCTGCAAGGCGCGGCTGGCGATGCGGGCCGCGACCTGGCGCTTGGCCCGGGCCAGCAGCGGCATGACGATGAGCGAGACGATGGCGAGAATGATCCCGACCAGGCTCTCGTCCGGCGCTTCGCGCTTCCACAACGACTTGACCGATTCGAATCCGACGTAGCCGGCCAGCGCGATGAAGCTGACGCCCACCAGCTTGCGCGCCGTGTTCTCCACCTGCTCGCGCCGGTGGCCGTGGCGGTCCTGGTAGAGACGCCACAACAGGATGACGCCGGAGGAGGTCTCGATGACCGAGTCCAGGCCGAAGCCGACCAGGGCGATGGACCCGGCGATCACGCCGGCGACGATGGCGATGACCGCTTCCGCCGAGTTCCAGGCGACCGTCAGGTACTCCAGCCACAGGCCGCGGCGGACGGCGTCGGCGCGCTGCTGTTCGCTGATCGGGATTTGAATGGCGTCTGCCATCTTGTTCGTATCGCCGCCGTCTCGGCGGCTGTATCGGGGACGCTACTTCGGTGTCGCTTCCCTTCTCGCCCGCAAGTACGCCCGGATGAACGGCGACAGGTCGCCGTCCAGCACCTTGTCCACGTCGCCCACCTCGACCTTGGTGCGGTGGTCCTTGATCAGCCGGTAGGGGTGCAGGACGTAGGAACGGATCTGCGAGCCGAAATCGATGTCGAGCTTGGAATCCTCGATCTTGCGCGTCTCCGCCTGCTTCTTCTCCAGCTCGTACTCGTAGAGCTTGGAGCGCAGCATCTTCATGGCGCGCTCGCGGTTCTTGTGCTGCGAGCGCTCGTTCTGGCAGCTGACCACGATGCCGGTGGGCACGTGGGTGATGCGGACGGCGGAGTCGGTGGTGTTCACGTGCTGGCCGCCGCGCCCGCCGGAGCGGTAGGTGTCGACGCGCAGGTCCTCCTGCTTGATGTCCACCTGGATGCTCTCGTCGATCTCGGGGGAGACGAAGACCGAGGCGAAGGAGGTGTGGCGGCGCTGCGCCTGGTCGAAGGGCGAGATGCGCACCAGGCGGTGGACGCCGATCTCGCTGGTCAGCAGGCCGAAGGCGTAGTCGCCGTTCACGCTGAAGGTGGCGGACTTCAGGCCCGCTTCCTCGCCCGGCTGGTAGTCGTTGAGCACGGCCTCGAAGCCCTGGCGCTCGGCCCAACGCAGGTACATGCGCAGCAGCATCTCCGCCCAATCCTGCGACTCGGTGCCGCCGGCGCCGGGATGGATGGTAACGATGGCGTTGCGGGCATCGTTCTCGCCGGAGAGCAGCGTGGAGGTCTCCAGCTTCTCCACCAGCTCGCGCAGGTCGGCCAGTTCGCGGCGCAGCTCGGCGTCCACGTTCTCGCCCTCGCGCGCCAGCTCGAAGTAGGCGGCGATGTCGTCAGTGCGGCGGGCCAGGTCGGCCTCGGTGGAGAGGGTGCTCTCCAGCCGCTTGCGCTCGCGCATCACCTGCTGCGATTGCTCGGGGTTGGCCCAGAAGGCGGGGTCGGCGACCTTCTTCTCGACTTCTTCTAGCTGGAGGCGGAGCTTGGGCGCGTCAAAGATACTCCCGAAGGTCTCGGACCTTGTCTTTGACGGCGGAGTATTCGCGTTCGAGTTCTTCAACCATGGCAGTGGGCAGTGGCTAGTGGTCAGCTGCGCAGGATCGCTGCACGGAAACGAAAACGCACGACCAAAGCCACTACAGAAATTATCGCACAGGCGTAGGCGAACAGGTCGCCGTGGCGGGTGTAGAAGGTGGTGCCGCTGTTGAAGCCATAGGGCGCGTCGAGGGTGGTGCGGACGTTGCGCTCGGCGCGGGCCACCACGCGGCCATAAGGATCGATGGAGCCGGTGATCCCGGTATTGGTGCCGCGCAGCACCCAGCGGTGGTTCTCGATCGCTCTCATGCGGGCCATGTTCAGATGCTGGTACGGGGCGTTGGAGATGTTGATGAACACCTGGGCGCCGTTGCGGGCGAAGATGCGTACCTCGTCGGGGAAGACGGATTCGTAGCAGATGAAGACTCCGAGGGCGTGGCCGTCAAGCGTAAAGGCGGGCCGTTCGGTGCCGGGGCGGAAGTCGCCGGACTCGCGCGTCAGCTTCTCGACGAACACCAGCAGCGATTGGAAGGGCACGTATTCGCCGAAGGGCACCAGGTGGACCTTGTCGTAACGCCCCACCCAATCGCCCTTCGGGCCCATGACCGAGGCGGAGTTGAGCAGCTCCATCTTCTCCTGGCCGCGCTGCGCCGGAGTGCGCACTCCCAGGCTGCCGGCCACCACGTATCCGTTGGCGCGCTGCGCCACCCCCATCACCATGTGGTGAAACATGGGATCGCTTACGAAGAACGGGGTCGGGGATTCCGGCCAGACGATCAGCTTGGGCGCCGGCGAATCCAGCTCTCGTTCCAGGCTCATCTTGCCGAACTCGTTCAGGGTATTGGCGTAGAAGTTCGTGGTCCAGGCGGAGCCGCCGAGGATGGGCACGTTGGTCTGCACCAGCCGGGCGCGGTGGGTGGCCGGCTCGGGAGCGGGTTGGGCAAGGACGCCGGCCTGCAGCGCTAGCGCGGCCGCGGTGGCGGCAGCCAGCATCACCTGCCGGCGATGCCGCGGCAGCAGGAAGGCGGCAGCAAAGGCGGCGTTCACCAGGGCGATACCGAAGGAGACACCGTACACGCCGGTGACGGCGGCGATGCGGGCCAGCGGGATGTTGTCCACCTGCGCGGTGCCCAGCAGGTCCCAGGGAATGCCGGCGATCCGCGTCCGCGCCAGTTCCACCGCAACCCACAGAAAGGGCACCAAGGCCACGGTGCGGATGTTGCCCGTGGGCGGCCGCCGGCCCGCCGCCACCAGCAGGGCTCCGAACAGCCCGTGGAACGTGGCCAGGCAGAGCGCTGTCAGGATGAAGACGCCGGCGGCGACGGGTGCGGGCAGCCCGCCGTACCCGCGCATGACCTGGTAGAACCAGTAACATGTCCCTGCCCACCAGATGAACCCGCTGAGGGTAGCCAGCAGGAAACCCTGAGCGACGGTGGTGGAGCTCAGGTCGCGGCCCTCGCGGTCGATCACCGGCAGCGGCTGCTGCGGGGCCAGGATGGCCACCAGCAGCGGCGCCAGGGCGATCCAGCACAAGAAATAGAGGTTCGGCAGGGGAAAGACGAGCACCTGCAGCACACCGGAGGCCACGGCCAGCAGCCAGGCTCGTTTGCGGATCTTGCGCACTGCGCGGAAGTGTAGCAAAGGAGAGGGTGCGTTGACCTCGCTGCCGACGCGGCGTAGACTCCAGAACTTCGCGGTACATCGCGACCAGGGCTGAATGCCTGGGTGCAGCTCCCTTTGCGGAGCGGCCTAGATCGAATGTCGTCCGGCTCTCCATCCATACCGCCGCGCTCCAACCGGGTTCGCATCGTGGTCGCGACCTCGGTGATGCTCACCTTCATCTCCTTCTGGCGGGCGGCGGCCATCGTCCTCAACGACCTGGGCTCCTCCGCCTTCTACGCCGGCGGCATCGCCGAGCAGGCGGTGGGCAAGGCCGCGCCCTGGTTCGTCCTGGGGGTGATGCTGTTCGCCTTCACCGTGCGGGCGGTCTACGTCGAGAGCTGCTCCATGTTCGTGCGCGGCGGCGTGTACCGGGTGGTGAAGGAGGCGCTGGGCGGGGTGATGGCCAAGGTCTCCGTCTCCGCCTTGATGTTCGATTACATCCTGACGGGGCCGATCTCCGGGGTGTCGGCGGGCCACTACATCGCCGGGCTGATCAACGAGCTCATCGCCTCCGCCTACAACCACGGCTTCGTGCCGCAGGCCATCAGCGATCTGTTCCATGGCGTGCCGCACCTGAATGCCAACTGGGCGGCCGTCACCTTCGCCTGCGCCGTGACCATCTACTACTGGTGGGAGAACACCAAGGGCATCGAGGAATCGAGCGAGAAGGCGCTGTGGGTGATGAAGATCGTCACCGCCATGGTGCTGATGCTGCTGGCCTGGTCGGCGTTCACCATGTTGAAGCGCGGCTTCCAGCTGCCGCCCCTGCCCCTCCCCGAGAACCTGAACCTGAGCGAGGAGGCCCTCGGCTTCCTGCACAACACCGAACTGCACAAGATCTTCGGGCTGTTCGGGATCGTGATCGCCTTCGGGCACTCGGTGCTGGCCATGAGCGGCGAAGAGTCGCTGGCCCAGGTGAACCGGGAGCTGGCGCACCCCAAGCTGAAGAACCTGAAGCGGGCGGCGCTGGTCATCGGGGTCTTCAGTTTCGTCTTCACCGGCATCGGGTCGATGCTGGCGGTGATGCTGATCCCCGACGAGGTCCGCATCCCCGTCTACAAGGACAACCTGATCGCCGGCCTGGCCATGTACCAGGAAGGGCCGCACCTGCTCAAGCTGCTGTTCCGCGGCTTCGTGGTGGTGGTCGGCTTCCTGATGCTCTCGGGCGCCATCAACACCTCCATCATCGGCTCCAACGGCGTGCTCAACCGGGTGAGCGAGGACGGGGTACTGGCCGACTGGTTCCGCCGTCCCCACAAGAAATACGGCACCACCTATCGCATCATCAACATGGTGGTGGTGCTGCAGTTGTTCACCATCATCGTCAGCCGCGGCGACGTGTACCTGCTGGGCGAGGCCTACGCCTTCGGGGTGATCTGGAGCTTCACCTTCAACAGCCTGTCGATGCTGGTGCTGCGCTTCAAGTACAAGGGCCCCCGCGGCTGGAAGGTGCCGCCCAACATCCGGATCCGCGGGGTGGAGATCCCCGTCGGGCTGGCCTCGGTGCACCTGGTGCTGCTGTCCACGGCCATCACCAACCTGTTCACCAAGAGCATCGCCACCGTGGCCGGGCTGATCTTCGCGGGGGCGTTCTTCATGATCTTCACCGTCTCGGAGCGCATCAACCGCCGCCGCTACGCCGACGCCAAGGCGCAGATGAAGGAGCATTTCCAGCTCCTGCACCAGGACACCATCGCCGCCGAGCCCATCGACGTGCGTCCCGGCAACGTGCTGGTGACGGTCCGCGACTACAACACCCTGACGCACCTGAAGTGGGCCCTGGACCGCATCGACACCGACGAGCAGGACGTGGTGGTGATGGAGGCGCACCTGGTCGGCTTCGGCTCCGCCGAGTACGACCTCTCCATGGACCAGATCTTCTCGGAATACGAGCAGACGCTGTTCACCCGGGCGGTGTCCATCGCCGAGGGCGCCGGCAAGCGCATCTCGCTGCTGGTGGTGCCGGCGCGCGACGTGTGGTCGGCCATCGTGCAGACCGCCAACCAGATGGAATCGTCGTCGGTGGTAGCCGGCTTGTCTTCCAAGATGACTCCGCAGGAGCAGGCCTTCAACCTGGGGCGGGCGTGGGAAGCCATGCCCGGCCCCAAGCGCCAGTTCCTCTTCCAGGTGGTCCGGCCCGACATGGGGGTGGAGACCTACCGCATCGGGCCGCACGCGCCCGACCTGAAGACCGAGGACATCGCCCTCATCCACCGCCTCTGGCTCAGCCTCAGCCGCGAGCCCGGCCTGGGCAAGATCCACCACGCTGACGTGGTGACCGAAGCCCTCACCCGCTTCGCGCGCGACTACTCCGGGCGCGACCGGGACGAGATCATCAAGCGCCTGCGTTCCATGGACAGGGACAAGCGATTCGGTACCCAGCTGGAAGCGCCCAAGGAACACAAGGAGCCGCCGCCGCCGCCCGTCACCGGACCCTAGGCGGCGTCCTCGGCCTTCTTTTCCCCGCCTTCCAGCAACCGCTATCGCCGCCGTCAGCTGGCGAAGGGAGCCGTGGTTGCCGGCTCGATGCGCCCGCGCACGAAGTCGACCAGCTCGGGGTTGACGTACCGCGGAGGCCGGATGCGGAACACCGCCTTGCCCTCCAACAGCTTGAGGGAGACCTGCTCCCAGCGCGGGGTCGGACCCGATTCATGCAGCACGACGGCGCCGGCGCGGTCCAGGAACCGGCGCGCCGATTCCTTGAAATCCGCCACTTCGTAGCTGAGCACGGTGACATAGAGGTCCGGACGGACGAAGCGGAGGATGCTGTTGGATTCGATGATCACGTTCTCCGCGCCAGCCAGCCGGCGGCGCAGCTCCGGCATGGCTTCGGCCAGCATCCCGGCCTTGGTCCGGACCCAGAGGGAACGCGCCGCCCCGGCGGCCAGGTAGCGGCAGGAGTCGCCGCGGCCGGCGGCGTCATGCTCTTCCGCAATGACGTAGGCGTGGAGGTTGGTGGAGCACTCGCAATCCCGCCCCTGGGCACACAAGCCGTGACCGAACTGGGTGATCTTCACCGCCGTCCATTGCCGCTCCCGCAAGCCGGAGATCAGGCCGGCCATGACGCTGGTCTTTCCCACGTTGCGGGTGTGGCCGCCCACCACCACCAGGGCCATCACTCCTCCGGTTTTTCGCGGCGCGCCATCCGCGCGAGCAAGGCCTGCTCGTGGAGGACGTCCTTCAGCGGCCGTGCCGGTGTCCCGAAGAAGGCCTTGCCCGCTCCCTGCAGGTGCTTGCCCGTGGCCACGCCGCACTGGGCGGCCAGCACCACGCCGTCGCCGACCACCACGTGGTCGGCGATGCCGACCTGGCCGGCAAGGACCACGTCGTTGCCCACTTCCGAGCTGCCGGAGATGCCGCTCTGCCCGGCGATCACCACGTTCTCGCCGATGCGAACGTTGTGCCCCACGTGCACCAGGTTGTCCAGCTTGGTCCCGGCCCCGATGCTGGTGACGTCCAGCGCGCCCCGGTCGATGGTGCAGTTGGCCCCGATCTCCACGTCGTCGCCGATCTCCAGCCGCCCCACCTGGGGGAATTTCTCGTACCGCCCGGTCTCCCGGTTGCGCACGTAGCCGAAGCCGTCGCTGCCCAGGACCGCGCCCGCATGGATCACCACGCGGTCGCCGATGCGGGTCTCGGAATAGATGGTGACGTTGGGCGCGATGTGGACGTCGGCGCCGATACGCACCCGCGCCCCGATGTACACCCCGGCGGCGATGCTGGTGCGCTCGCACACGGTCGAGCATTCGCCGATCAACACGTGCGGGCCGGAGCGCACCAGGCGCCCGATCCCGTGCGGGTCATGCACCACCGCCGTGGAATGGATGCCCGGCTCCGGGCGCCGGCGCGGGCGCACCACCGCCGCCACTCGCGAGAAGGCGATCCGCGGCTGCTGGGCGATGAGCAGGGGCTTCCGTGAAGGCACCTTGGCCGCGTACTCGCCGGCGATGATGGCCCCGGCCTCGGAGGCCACCGCTTCGCCCAGCCGCTCCTCGCCGTCCACGAAGATGATGTCGGTCGGCGTCGCCGACTCGATGCTCGCGATGTTCTCGATGAGCACTTCGCCGTCGCCCAGCAGCCGGGCGCCGGCAGCTTCCGCCAGCGACTTCAAGGGATGTTTCATGTGCGCAAGATAGTACCAATTGCGGGCCGGGGCGTCAGTAGAGCGGCGGCGCCCCCTCCGGGCGCGTCTTCCAGCGGCGATGCACCCACAGCCACTGGTCGGGGTACTTGCGCGCGTACTCTTCGATGACCCGGGTGAAGGCCGCGGTGTTGGCCAGCACGTCGGCCTCGTCGTTGCCGGTGCGGACGAGCGGTACCTCGGCGCCGAAATGGATGCGATAGCGGCGCAGGGTCTCGTCCCAGATGCAGAACGCGGGCACCACCGCGGCATCGGTGTGCAGCGCCACCCGCGCCGGGCCAGGAACGGTGCAGGCTGGTACGCCGAAGAAATCCACGAACACCCCGCGGCCGGGCAGCGCGTTCTGGTCCACCAGGATGCCCACGCACCCGCCGCCCTTCAGGGCAGTCAGGATGCCGCGGGCATAGTCCTTCTTCCCGATGGTGGTGTTGCCGTGCAGCGTGCGGTAGCGGTCCACCAGCCGGTCGACGAAGGGATTGTCGAGCGGGCGCATGACGATGTGCACCGGGTACCCCATCAGCGAGTGGATGAACGAGCTGAGTTCCCAGGCGCCGAAGTGGCCGGCCAGGAACAGCACGCCCTTGCCGCGGCGCATCACCGCATCGAAGATCTCCCAGTGCTCGTAGGTCGCCACCCTGGCGTCGTTCTCGCGGGTGTAGCGGGGGAACAGTCAGAACTCCGCCAGTTGCCGGCCCAGGTTGGTGAACATCCGACGCAGGATGCGGCGGCGCTCTGCCAGCGGCTTTTCGGGAAAGGCGATCTCCAGGTTGCGCAGCCCGATGCGCCGCAGCCGGGGATGCAGCCAGGCGACCAGGTGCACCAGGAAGATGGCCTTGGCGCGCGCCAGCGGCCGGGGCAGCAGGCCGAGCGCCCGCACCAGCAGCCACACCGGCGCGTACTCGAGTCGTTGGCGCATGCGGGGGATGCGGGCGACGGTAGCACCGCCGAAAATTGCCTGTCAAACCTGGCGGGCAGGACGTCCTTTACAATGGTCCGCCCGCAAGGAGGCGCCTTTGCGCAGTCTCTTGTCTTATCTTTCGCTGGCTCTGCTGCTCCTCGCCGGCTGCAAGGCCGGCCAGCCGGGGGACTTCGAGAGCAAGGTGGTGCAGACGGTCAAGCAGCAGGTGACCATCGGTGGCAAGGACGACAAGAACCCTACCCCCGACGATGAGCCGTCCTGGAAGCTGGGCAAGGAACACTTCCAGCACCACTGCCAGATCTGCCACGGGATGGACGGCCAGAACACCGGCGTCCCCTTCGCCTCCAAGATGGACCCGCCGGTCGCCGACCTGTCCAGCAAGGATGTACAGGAATACACCGACGGCCAGCTGAAGTGGATCATCGAGAACGGCATCTCGCCTTCGGGGATGCCGGGATGGAAGGGCATCCTGAGCGACCAGGAGATGTGGCACATGGTGCGCTTCCTCCGTAAGCTGCCGGCCAAAGGAAGCGAAGGCGTGCCGCCGGTCTTCCAGCACGAAGCCGAGGAGCACGGGGCCGCCCAGCGGAGCGGCGCCAAGCCGCACAGCCACGCGCCGGACGCCCCGCCGCACAAACACTAGCAGGCAGCGGCTACGGCTGCGGTGTCGTCGGCTGCGCTGGCGTCGGCTGCGGCGCCTGGCCGGATGCCTGCATCGCGTACTTGGCGACTGTGGACAGGAACGGATGCGCATCCGCCGGTGGCTCGATCTTGCCGGTCAGCGTTGTGCGGAAGGGCACGTTGCGCCCGTAGAAGTCGCGGGTGGAACTCTTGTCCGCGCGCACCGTGTTGCCCTTCAACGTCACCCCGGCGAAGACTCCCCGCGCCCGCGAGTAGGTCAGGACCTGGGCCCGCAGCTTCCAGTCCGTCGCGCCCTCGGCGTGACGGCCCACCGGGCCAGCGGCGGCGCTGGCGTCCACTCCCACCTGGAACTTGCTGGAGAGCAGGTTGCGCATGCCGCGCTCGTTCATGATGAGCATCACCAGGTCCACAGCCTCGCCGCCGATCTGGAAGCCGAAGCTGCCGCCCTCGATACGGAAGAAGGCGGGCGCGCTCCAGCCGGTGGGGGTGCGGCAGGTGGCCACGCCCCGGCCGTAGGCGCCGCCCACCACGAACCCTCCCTTCAGCAGCGACGGCACCACGGCAACGCACTCCGCCGAGCCCAGGATCTCCTGCGGAATGCCCTTGTCGGGCGCCGCCATGATCTCGTCCAGGACGGTGCCGGCGGCATCCAGCCGGTCGATGACCTTGTCGCGGTCGGCCATCGCCGGAAGTGTGGTCAGCATGGACAGGAAAAGGACACAGAACGTCTTCGCCATCAGTGTCATCATCGGCCCATTGTAGAGAAGATTCGAGTGGTAAGAGGCAGAATTGCTGCCGGCGGTTGCCGGACAGAAGAAAAGGGCTGGGACGCGGCGTTTACCGCTCTTCCCAACCCTGTCTCCCAGGTTCTGTGGTAGGTGGACGAAGTATGGACGGGGCCGCGTAACCGGACAATGTCACCAACGTCGGCCGTGCGCGGCGGCCGGACATGTCCGCCGGTAACCGCCAGGCTGCGGGGCTCGGACCCCCCGCGAAGCGCCGTTACTTCGCCGTCACCATGGAGTGGGTGATGGCGTGGACGGAGAGAGCGATGCGGTTCTGTACCCCCACCTTGCGCATCAGCTTGGCTACGTGCGCCTTGACCGTGCGCTCCTCGATGCCGAGCGCGGTGCCGATCTCCTTGTTGGAGCGGCCGGCGACCAGCAGCTCCAGCACTTCTTTTTCGCGGTCGGTGAAGGTGACCCGGCCGGCGGGGAAGATGCGCCCCGGCGACTGCGTCACCCGCTCGATGAAGATGGAGAGGACGCGGCGCGGCGCCCACACCGAGCCCTGGTTCACGATGCGGATGGCCTGCACGAACTCGCTGGCGCTGGCGGCCTCGTCCACGTAGCCCTTGGCGCCCGCCGTGACGATGATGCGCAGGTCCGGCCGGACGGCCTTCAGCCCCGCCATCACATCAAACAGATTCTGGCCGGAGCGGCTGCCCAGCAGCACGATGTCGATGTTGGGGCGGCTGCTCAGCTCCTGGATGGACGCGGCCACCAGGTCGAACTCCGGCTCCGAGTCGAACAGCGCGCGGAAGCCGATAAACCGCAATGGATCGCTCTCCACTACGGCAATATGGATCTTGGGTCTCTTGGCGGGGGCGGGCTTCATGGACATGTACTTCCTCTCGGAATTGCGCGTAGCATATCGCATTCGGACAGTAATGGAAGTGACAATAGGTCTACGACCTCCGGAGGTGCGCATGCGGAAAGTGCGGGCAGTCGCGGCAGCCGCCTTGCTCGTGGCCGTGGGCGCAGCGGCGCAGGTGGTCGGCGGGCCTCCGCCGGAGCCGCCCGCTCGCTCCAGCTCCGAGGCGGTCGCGCTGGCCTACATCCGCACCACGCTCACGGCGCAGAGGCTCTACAAGAAGAAGAACGGCGCCTACGCCACCTCGCTGCAGGCGCTGGTGAACACCGGCTCGTTCACCCGGCGCATGGCCCGCACCGACCGCCGCGATTACACCGTCAGCTTTCGCGGCGGGAAAGAGCGCTTCTCCATCGTCCTGAACCCCAAGGTCTTCGCCCCGGACCACCGCTCCTTCTACGCCGACCAGACCGGCACCATCCGCGCGGAAGAGGGCAAGGCGGCTACGGCAGAGTCCCCGCCGGTCCGGGAATGAAATGCCAAGCCGGACCGGGTCGGTGGCGGTCTGCTTTGCGGATCCACGGTGAATCGCGAGCCGGTCCAAGGTCATCTGGCTGGGCCCCTACCGTTTTGTTCCGTTTTCAGAACAAGAATGACTTTCTTGCTCCGTCCTGCCCGCGCCAGCGAATAATCCCGGGCGTTTCACATCCTGACTCTTCTGTCAGGTAGCGCCCGGCCTTTGGGGCCGTCGTCCTTAGGCTGAGGTTTAGCCCCGAGGAACCCGAATCTGGTCTGGCCTACCGAAGGAAGCCATTGCAAGACCACGCAAGATCAACCTGAATTCTGGAGGATATTATGGATTCCCTTTGCGCCCGATCCAGGTTCACAAGGCTCGTCTGGGGACTCGTCCTGCTGGTCGCGTGGGCGTTCCCGGCAAGGGGAGAGTCTCGAACCGACACTGCCCCTGCCTCCGTGCCACAGGAACCGGGCTCCGCCAAGGAAGCTCCCTTCACGGTTCACCTGCAGTCCCGCATCTTCACACCACAACGCGGAGTTAGCGAACAGACTCTCAAGGCGATCACCGCAATTCCGCGCCCACGCGTCCACGTGCTGATCCAGTTCACCCAACCCCTGACCGCCGAAGACCGCAAGCGAATCGACACGTTCGAGGTCCAACTCCTGAAGAGTGTGCCCAGGAATGCGTACTTTGCCTCCGTCCCCAACGACCTGGAGCGGCTGAAACAGCTCGCCGCAGTCAACTTCGTGCGTTGGATAGGACATATCCAATCCGAAGACAAGGTCGCCGCTGAACTCTTGCTCCGCGGGCCCTCCAAGTGGGCGGTAACCCGCGACCGCGAGGTGCGCCTGCTCGTCCATTTCTTTCGTGACGTGCCACTTGCCGAGGGCCGTGGGATTCTGGAGGGAACAAAAGGGAAGGAGGTCAAAGCGGTGAAGTCCCTGCATGCGCTGCAGGTGCTGCTGCCTGAGGACGCAATCCTAGAACTGGCACGCCACGATCCGGTCAAGTGGATCAACGAGCTGCCTCCCCAGGGAGAGGACGACAACAACGGTGCTCGCGACCGCCTCGGGGTCAATTCGGTTCAGGCTGCTCCCATGAACCTCGATGGCAACGCCGTTCTGGTGGGCCAGTGGGAAGTTGGTAACCTGGACACCACACACGTGGATTTTGGTACCCGGGTCGCAATCGGCGATCCGCCTGGCGTAACGAGCGATCACGCCACCCACGTCGCCGGAACCGTCCTGGGAGACGGTAGCCAAAGCGGAGGCGTGTATCGCGGCATGGCGCCTGCCGCTTCCATCATCTCCTACCGGCGACCGACCAATGGAGGTGCGCTCGACGTCTCCACCTTGGAAGACCAATACGACGCTGCACTGAACGACGCGGACAAGGGCATCGAGCTGTCCACCAACTCCTGGGGGACATCTCATTGCGATCAAACGGCGGGAGCCTGTTACACCGAAGGCAGCCAGTTGTACGACGAGATTATTCGCGGCTCCCTGGGAGCGAGGGTCTCGATCGTAGCCTCCGCCGGCAACCGCGGCGACGACGTGACCCCCAATTGGGGGACAGTTCGCGTTCCCAACAGCGCCAAGAACACGGTCGTGGTGGCCGCGACTTTCTCGGACACTGACCTCATCACCGCGTTCAGCAGTCGTGGCCCGACCGACGACGGCCGCCTGAAGCCAGACATCGCTGCTCCCGGCGATGAGGACGAGAACGGGACCGGGGAGTGTACTGGCGATCAAATCCGCTCCACCGTGCCCGGCAACGCTTACGACGATTACTGTGGCACCTCAATGGCCACGCCGGCAGTGGCAGGCAGCATGGCCTTGCTGATCGATCGGTGGCGCGACGTGCGCGGGGTTGGCGCCTCTGATCCTTGGCCGTCCACGGTGAAAGCGATGATGATCCACACCGCCGTGGATGGTGGCAATCCCGGTCCCGACTATGAGTACGGTTACGGGCGATTGAACGTGGCCAAAGCTGCTTCCTTGGTCGCCACCGCCCCACAGCCTACCGTCGGGGTGATCCAGCGCACCATCGAGGCTACGGGGACGCAGGACGACTATGAAGTCACCATCCCGGCCCTTTCGTCGTTTTGGTTGAGGCCCATTGCCTTGAAAGCGACATTGGTCTGGGACGACCCTCCAGGTGATCCTGCGCTGGCCCGCGGTACCGCCCAATTGGTCAACGATCTGGACCTGGTGGTGATAGCACCGAACGGCACCTCCCATCGCCCCTGGGTGCTTGATCCGAGCAACCCGGCTAACGCCGCCACGCGTGGAGAAGACCATACGAACAACGTCGAGAAGGTGGAAGTCTCTTCGCCAGCTTCTGGAACCTGGAAGATCCGAGTGCTTGGTAGCAACCTCCGGGAGGGACCTCAACCCTACTCGCTGGTCTATCAGGTCGTCCACCGCACCATCGTGATCGACAAGTGCCGGCTATTCCCGGATGGTTGCCTTGCTCCGAAGGACATGTTCCGCGGGGGGATGGTCTTGGAGTGCAAGGTCCGGGGCTGCGTGATTATCGATCCCGTCCCCAAGAACTGCACCGTGAAGGTGGACTGTCCAGGCTGCCGAGCCGGCCTCTGTCCCCCCGTCTTCGAATTCGTTTTCGAGAACGTGGCGGACTGGAGGATCTCGCTCTTCGACTTCGAAGGCGCGCCAGTGCCGTTCACAGAACAACGTGCGCGAGGCACGTCGCGGATCACCTTCCGGCCCAATCGTGACCGCTTCATGGAACGCGGCATCGGACCCTACTTCTTTGCCTTTGAGTTGCTGCCCAAGGGCAAGATCAATGTGGAATACAGGATACCGGTGCGTGTCGAAGTCGTAGGCAAATCGAAACACGGTATCGCCGAACCAGCAAAGGAGTAAGCCAGTGGATTGGGGAATGGCAGAGCGGGCGGGGGCCGCAGCCCCCGTCCGTCCCCACCCCGGGTTACTTCGCAGGCGTCCGCTCACTGCATGTTGGAGCACGAAGGCACAAAGTGGACTCAGGGCCGGCCTGCGCCGGGGCGGGAAACGCTGCCGCCTACTTGCCTTGGTCCACCATGCTGACTTCGGCGACGGTGAGCGTGTTGTTCTCCACCGAACCCTTTACCTCCACGTGGTGGCCCGCGTGACCCTTCAACTTGTCGGGGTTCGCGATGGCCAGCACGCTCTTGTCGGCATCGGTGACGAACACCATCTTGGCGCCGCCTTCGATGCACTTCCTGGCGCACTCGGCGTTGTCCGCGCCCTTGGCGCCGCACTTGTCGTCCGAGATGATCCCCGTCCAGGTGCCCTCTTTGCCGCCGGCCACGGCCAGCAACGAGAACACCGACACCAGGGCCAACGCCACCAATAGTCTCTTCATGCCATCCTCCTTCATCATCCCCCAGGCCGCCGGGGTGGCGGCCGTCAGGGGTAATACGCTACTCGCTCGCGGCGGGTTCAGCAACTCCCGTCTGGCGCGGCCGTGGCGGTTGGTGTAATTTCGTCCTCGTGCCAACGAAGATCAGTGTCGAGCAGGTGAAGGGCGAGGTGCAGCGCTTCTGGAACACCTTCGCGGCCAAGTCGGCGGAGGCCCTGGCCGAGTTCTACGCTTCGGAGTCGAGCGTCTTCGGCTCCAACGGGGTGCGTCCGGAGCCCGGGCGCCTGGCAGCCGCCCGCCGCCAGCGCGAGTACTTCGGAGCGCAGTCCACGGTGAAGGCGAAACCCGGCCTCATCGACGTGGTGCTGCTGGGCGAGAGCGCCGCCGTCGCTACCTACACCTTCGAGTTCCACGCCACCAAGGTCGCCAGCCTGCTGGCCACCGCCAGCGAGGAAAAGATCCTGAACGGCCGCGCCACCCAGGTCTTCGCCTACGACAGCGACGGCAAGCTGCGCATCGTGCACGAGCACCTGTCGGTGCCGGTGGGCCACTGAGCAGGCTATAATGAATCCACCGGCGCGCGCCCGTAGCTCAGCTGGATAGAGCGATTGCCTCCGGAGCAATAGGTCGGGAGTTCGAATCTCTCCGGGCGCGCCATTCCTTCCTTTGTGCTCTCCGG
>CAYTPH010000009.1:7050-22529 GCA_964439635.1 uncultured Terriglobales bacterium | reverse complement strand
GCGCGCCCCGGCATCGGCCTGCTCTACCGGGCGCCGGTGCTCGGCGGCAGCCCCAAGCTGGTGCTGGAGGATGTGGACAGCGCGGTCAGCTTCTCGCCCGACGGCAAGCAGTTCGCCTTCCGACGCGACCTGCCGTCGGCGAGCGAATCGAGCATCTTCATCGCGGATGCCGACGGCAGCGGCGTGCGCCGTTTGGTGCTGCGCAAAGCTCCGGGGGGCTTCGCGGGCGCCCCAGCCTGGTCGCCCGACGGCTCGGTCATTCTGGCGTTCGGCTATCTCGACGAGAAAGGCAGCCCCGGCGGCTTCTCCACCGTCGAGGTCTCCACCGGGCGGGAGCGCATCCTGCGGCGCATGGTCGGGAACAGCGAGCGGGCGGCCTGGCTGGGGATGGACGGCTTTGCCGCCACTTGGAGCAGCCATTCCACCAACCGCCAAGTCGCCTACTTCTCGTACCCTTCCGGCGAGTCGCGGTCCATCACCAATGACCTCAACGAGTATGAGAGATCGGAGCTGTCGGCCACGGCCGATGGCCGCTCTCTGCTGGTGGTGCCGCGGAACGAAGACTTCCAGGTCTGGATGTTGCCGGCCTCAGGCGGCGGGTTGAGCCAATCCCGCCAGGTCACCACCGGGCGCGAGATCCAACGCGCCGTCACTTGGACGCAGGACGGCCGGTTGGTGACCATCTCGGGTAATCGGCAGATCGTCCTGCGTAGCGCTGACGGCAGTACCCGCAGTGTGCTGGTGCCGAGTGCCCCCTCCGCCGATTCCATCTCGGTTTGTCCTGGCAGCGGCATCGTCGTGTTCGAAGCCGAGATCGAGGGCAACACCTCCAATATCTGGAGGGTTGACCTTGACGGCGGCAACCTGCAGCGGCTCACCCATGGCGAGTTCGACCAGTTCCCGATCTGCTCGGGTGATGGCGCTAGGGTCTTCTTCCGGGCGCAGGAGGGTGGAAAGACTTTCCTCAAGCAGGTATCGATCGGTGGCGGGCAGGAATCGGTGATCCGCGAAGGCAACAGCAGCTCGATGCGGCTCTCTCCCGACGGGCGGTCGCTGGTTGTGAACTACACCGTGGGCTCGTCATCGGCCGATTTTCGCCAGAAGCTCGGGGTGCTTCCAATCTCCGGCGGCGACTTCAGCATGTCCATGGATCGCCCCTACTCCGCTGTGACCAGCTTTGAGTTTTCCCGGGATGGAAAGTCGCTGGTGGCGGCCCTTCGGGAAGGCCGCACCGACAACCTGTGGTCGTTCGAGATCGCCACCGGCAGGCGCACGAAGCTCACCAGCTTCACCTCCGATTGGATCGCGGGGTTCGCCTTCTCTCCCGATGGCCGTCACCTGGCCGTCCTGCGCGGCCGGTACAATCCCGATGCGGTGCTTATCTCGGACGCTTCCCGCCCCCAGTAACGTCCACCTAAGTAGCTGAATCTGCTCCAGTTGGTACTCACAAGTGACGCTCCGCCCACCGCCCTGTGACGCCCCTCACAGCCCCCTGTCCACCCGGAGGAGCACCATAGAGGGTCGCAACAGTGCGTCTTCATAAAGGGGCTTTGTATGAAAAAGGTGGTCATTCTGGGGGCCGCAGGCCGCGACTTCCATAACTTCAACGTCATCTTCCGCCACGACCCCGCCTACCAGGTGGTGGCCTTCACCGCCACCCAGATCCCTGACATCGCCGGCCGCAGCTACCCGCCGGAGCTGGCCGGGCCCATGTACCCGACCGGCATCCCCATCCTGGAGGAGAAGGACCTGGAGAAGGTGATCCGCGAGCACGAGATCGACGTGGCGGTGTTCTCCTACTCCGACGTCGCCCACCAGGACGTGATGCACCTGGCGTCGCGGGCGGTGGCCGCCGGGGCCGACTTCTGGCTGCTGAGCGCCCGGCGGACGCAGCTCGCCGCCAAGGTGCCGGTCATCTCCATCTGCGCCGTGCGCACCGGCTGCGGCAAGAGCCCGGTGTCGCGGCGCGTGGCCGCCGACCTGCGGTCGCTAGGGTGGAAGCCCGTGGTGGTGCGCCACCCCATGCCCTACGGCAACCTGGTGGCCCAGGCGGTGCAGCGCTTCGCCACGCTGGAGGACCTGGAGCGCCACAAGTGCACCATCGAGGAGGCCGAGGAGTACGAGCCGCACCTCGTGAAGGGCACCACCGTCTACGCCGGCGTGGACTACGAGGGCATCCTGCGCCAGGCGGAGAACGAGGCCGACATCATCCTGTGGGACGGCGGTAACAACGACACCAGCTTCTACCGCTCCGACCTGGAGATCGTGGTCGCGGACCCGCACCGCGCCGGACACGAGCTGGCCTATTATCCGGGCGAGGTGAACCTGCGGCGCGCCCAGGTGATCGTCATCAACAAGGTGGACACCGCCAGCTCTGAGAACGTGGAGAAGGTCCGCCGCAACATCCGGCTGCACAACCCACAGGCCACGGTAGTGGAGGCCGCATGCCGCGTGGGAGTGGGCGACTGCGGGCCCATCCGCGGCAAGCGCGTGCTGGTGGTGGAGGACGGCCCCACGCTCACCCACGGCGAGATGCCGTACGGCGCGGGCGTGGTGGCGGCGCGGCAGTGCGGCGCCGCCGAGCTGGTGGACCCGCGGCCCTTCGCCGTCGGCTCCATCCGCGGCACCTACGAGAAGTTCCCCCACCTGAACAGCCTGCTGCCGGCCATGGGCTACAGCGACATCCAGCGGCACGAGCTGGAGGAGACCATCCGCCGCGTCCCCTGCGACGTGGTGGTGGTGGCGACACCGGTGGACCTTGCGCGTATCATTCGCATCGAGAAACCGGCGGTGCGGGTGGGCTACGAGGTCGAGGAGCTGTCGCGGCCGACGCTGACCGAGATCCTCACCGACTTCACCGCGGAGCACCGCCGCGTCGCCGCGGTGGCAGGGAAGGCGTTATGAACGATTTTCTCAGCATCAAGGACTTCTCGCCCGAGCAGATCCGCCATCTTCTGGATCTGGCTTCGCTGATCAAGGCCAGCCCCGAGCTGTATGCCACATCGCTCCAGGGCAAGACGCTGGCGCTCATCTTCGAGAAGCCCTCGCTGCGCACCCGGGTGACCTTCGACGTCGGCATCTACCAGCTGGGCGGGCACCCGCTCTACCTCTCGCCCGCCGAGATCAACCTGGGCAAGCGCGAGGGCGTGTACGACGTGGCCAAGAACCTGGAGCGCATGGTGCAGGGCATCATGGTCCGCACCTTCGCCCACCAGATCGTGGAGCGCATGGCGGAGTACGCCGGCATCCCGGTCATCAACGGCCTGACCGACTACAGCCATCCCTGCCAGGCGATGGCCGACTACCTCACCATCCTGGAGGTGAAGGGCAAGATCGCCGGGCTGAAGGTGGCCTACCTCGGCGACGGCAACAACGTGGCGCACTCACTGATGTTCGCCGGGGCGCAACTGGGCGCCAATGTGTGGGTGGCGACTCCGAAAGGCTATGAGCCGGACGCGGACGCTACCGACTGGGCGCGCATCCGCGGCCAGCAGACCGGCGGCACCACCACCATCACCAACGATCCGGTGGAGGGCGCCACGGGCGCGGACGTCATCTACACCGACGTCTGGGCCAGCATGGGGCAGGAGGCGGAGGCAGAGATGCGCCGCCGCATCTTCGAGCCCTACCAGGTGAACGCCAAGCTGTTCGCCCACGCCAAGGACGACGCCATCTTCATGCACTGCCTCCCCGCCCACCGCGGCGACGAGGTCACCGACCACGTCATCGACTCGCCGCGCTCGGTCGTGTTTCAGCAGGCAGAGAATCGACTTCACGCCCAAAAGGCAATCATGGTGGAGTTGATGAAGGAGCGCGCGCCCGAGGCGCAGCGGCGCGAGGCGAAGCAGCCTGCGTTGGCGGGTCGTTAGCCATGAAGACGATGTTGATCGCCGTCGGCGGGAACTCCCTGATCCGCGCCGGCGAAAAAGGGACGGTCGCCGAGCAGTTGGCTAACTCCCGCCGCACCGCCAAGGCCATCCTCGGGCTGATCCGCGACGGCTGGCGGCTGGTGATCACCCACGGCAACGGCCCGCAGGTAGGGGCAGCCCTGCTGCGCTCCGAGCGCGGCTCCGACCAGGTTCCCGCCCACACCCTCGACGTCTGCGGCGCCTGCACCCAGGGCGAGATCGGCTACCTCCTCTCGCAGGCGCTGAATGACGAACTCGCCGAGGCCGGGCTGCACGTGCCGGTCGTTGGGATCGTCACCCAGACCATCGTCTCCCGCTCCGACCCGGCGATGCAGAGGCCCACCAAGCCCATCGGGCCCTTTTACTCGCGCGCCGACGCCGAAGAGAAGCGCCGGCAGTTCGGCTGGGCCATCGTGGAGGATGCCGCCCGCGGCTACCGCCGCGTGGTCCCCTCCCCCGAGCCGCTGGAGATCGTAGAACTGGAGGTCATCCGCGACCTGGTGAACGACGGGGTGCTGGTGGTGGCCTGCGGCGGCGGCGGCATCCCCGTCCTGCGCGACAACGGCAAGATCGAGGGCGTGGAGGCGGTCATCGACAAGGACCGCGCCTCCGCCCTGCTGGCCGCCAAGCTGGGTGTGGACGTGTTCGCCATCTCCACCGACACCGACTACGTCTATCTCGATTACAAGAAGCCCTCGCAGCGTCCGCTCCAGCGCGTGACCGCCGACGAGCTGGAACGGCACTACCGCGACGGCCACTTCCCGCCCGGCAACATGGGGCCGAAGGTCGAGTCGGTGCTGCGTTTCCTGGCGCAGGGCGGCAAGCAGGCGGTCATCACCACTTTCGATTATCTTTGCGACGCGGTGGCCGGACGCGCCGGCACCCTCATCGTCCCTTCGAACACCACCGACGCCGCCACGCCCGCGGCGGCGGTCTCGACCCGGAGCTGACCATGGCCCACGCGATCGGCACCCCGCCTGTAGAATCGAAGCTCGCCAACATGAGGCTGAAGCACGTCGTCGAGTCGCAGCAGTTCACCGTGCCCCTGCTGATGGAGCTGTTCGACCGCTCCCGCGGCATGGAGCGCGTGGCCGCGCGCGGCGGCACCCTCGACTACCAGAACAAGATCCTGGCCACGCTCTTCTACGAGCCTTCCACCCGCACCCGCTTCTCCTTCGAAGCGGCCATGCACCGCCTGGGCGGACGCGTGCTCTCCACCGAACATGCGCGGGCGTTCTCCTCGGAGATCGAGGGCGAGCAGGTGGAGGACTCCATCCGCATCATCGGCAGCTACTCCGACGTCATCGTGATCCGCCACCAAGAGGCCGGCGGGGCCCGCCGCGCCGCCGAGGTCTCGCCCGTGCCGGTCATCAACGCCGGCGACGGCCAGGGCGGGCAGCACCCCACCCAGGCGCTGCTCGACCTGTACACCATCTACCGTGAGCGCCCGCTGGACGGCCTGAGCGTGGCCTTCATCGGCGAGCTTGACAAGGGCCGCACCGCCCGCTCGCTCGCCTACCTGCTGGCCAAGTTCGAGCGGGTGAAGATCTTCTTCGTCGCCCCGCCCGACATGCAGATGAAGCAGGACATCCTGCAGTATCTCGACCGCCACGGCGTCCGCTACGAGCTGGTTTCGGAGATGGACCAGGCCATCGGCGAGGTGGATGTGGTGTACCAGACGCGCATCAAGCCGGAGCGCGTCCCCGACGCCGACTTCCTGAAGCGCTACACCATCGACTCCGCCGTGCTCCGCCGCATGAAGCGCGACGCCATGATCCTGCACCCGCTGCCGCGGACGGTCGAGCTGGACAAGAGCGTGGACGCCGACCCCCGCGCCGCCTACTTCCGCCAGGCCATCAACGGCCTCTATGTAAGAATGGCATTGCTGACCATGCTGCTGGACAAGGAGTGAGGTAACACCGCCATCCCGGCGAGACGCCAGCGTTACCTGTGAAAAGGACTTATGAAGGCTATCGAAGAACGCACCCGCACCCAGGACTTCGTCGAACTCGAAAACCAATACGGCGCCCACAACTACCACCCGCTGGACGTGGTCATCGAACGCGCCCAGGGCGTCTGGGTGTACGACGTCGAGGGCAAGAAGTACCTCGACTGCCTGGCCGCCTACTCGGCGGTGAACCAGGGCCACTGCCACCCCGCCGTCATGAAGACCGCGCAGGAGCAGATGCACAAGGTCACGCTCACCTCGCGCGCCTTCCGCAACGACCAGCTCCCTCTTCTTTACAAGGAGCTGCACGACCTGACCGGCTTCGACCAGGCCCTGCCCATGAACTCCGGCGCCGAGGCCGTGGAGACCGCGGTGAAGACCGCCCGCAAGTGGGGCTACAAGGTCAAAGGCATCCCCGACGGCCAGGCCGAGATCATCGTCTGCGCCGGCAACTTCCACGGCCGCACCATCACCGTGGTCAGCTTCTCCACCGACCAGCAGTACCGCGACGGCTTCGGCCCGTTCACTCCCGGCTTCAAGGTCATCCCCTTCGGCGACGCCAAGGCCCTCGAGGCCGCCATCACTCCCAATACCTGTGCCTTCCTGGTGGAGCCCATCCAGGGCGAGGCCGGCATCCTCATCCCGCCGCGCGGCTTCCTGAAGCAGGCCTCGGAGATCTGCAAGAAGCACAACGTCCTGCTCATGTGCGACGAGATCCAGTCCGGCCTGGGGCGCACCGGTAAGCTCTTCGCCTACATGCACGAGGGCATCCGCCCGGACGTGCTCATCGTGGGCAAGGCGCTGGCCGGCGGCTTCTACCCGGTGTCGGCCATCCTGACCTCGAAGGAGATCATGTCGGTGTACAAGCCGGGCGACCACGGCTCCACCTTCGGCGGCAACCCGCTGGGCTGCGCCATCGCCCGTACCGCACTCCGCCTGCTGGTGGAGGAAAAGATGGTGGAGCGCTCCGCCGAACTGGGCGGCTACTTCCTCGGCAAACTTAAGACCTTGCGCAGCCCCGAGCTGAAGGAAGTGCGCGGCGTCGGCCTGTGGATCGGCATCGAGATGACCGGCAAGGCCCGTCCCTACTGCGAGGCCCTGAAGGAGCTGGGCATCCTCTGCAAGGAGACCCACGACCACGTGATCCGCATCGCGCCGCCGCTGGTCATCACCCGCGAGGAGATCGATTGGGCCTTCGAGCGCATCAAGAAGGTCATCGAGAAGAACTAGCTGGTGTGGGCGCGGGCGCCCTCGCCCGCGCTTCTCCCCAACACCCCGGTAGAGACGTTGCCTACAACGCCTCCCGCTGAGACGTAGCAAGCTACGTCTCTACCCAAGAGTTGGTTCTTACGGCTCATACCTCTGTGACGCCCGTCACTGCCCTTCGCTAACGATCGCGCGACGATAGGGCGTTCCGGAGGCTCCCATGCCCGCCGCCTCGCCGCTTTCCCGCGAACTCCATCCCCCCGACATCAAGCTGCTGCGCGACACCCTGGCCGGCCTGCGCTGCCCGCGCTTCGGCGACAGCGTGTGGGTGGCGCCCTTCGAGAAGCTGGCCGGCGCCGGCTACGCCCTGCTGGCGGCGGAGAAGTACGGCTACTCGCACCGCGACCAGCGCCGCTTTACCTACCACGGCCGTGTCCGGGAGGAGGTGGTGAAGTGGCTGGCGGGCTACGCCTTTCCCAAGCACGCCTCCGACAGCGAGGCGCAGAACGACGTGCTCTCCGGCTTCTACTTCAACGCCGCCACCGCCCGGCTGGTGTGGGCGGCCGAGCGCCTGGTGGTGGTCTTCGCCGCGCTCCCCTGCCCTTGCGGCGTGGGCGCGGCCATCGAGACCAACGGACAGCGCCTGGCATTCCTGGAGGTGTGGAAGGCCGCCGCCCACCGCCTGGAGCACCTGGGCAAGGAGCACGGCCTCGACCTGCTCGATTTCGGGCTGGTGGTCCTGCAGTGTTCCCCTGACAGGCATCTGAACGAGCCCGAGTTCAATCCCGACACCACCCTGGCGATGCTGCGCTTCGACGTGTCGCACCACCGCCGGACGACCCGCACCACCGAGGTCAAGCCGGGGGCGACGGTCACCTGGTCCAATTCCGGACCGATGGCGCAGGCCAATGCCGCTGCCGACTGCTTCGCGCTGCTCTGCCGCGCCTACAACCAGCTGGAGGCGTGGCAGCCGGCGGCCCGCCAGAACGAACTGCCTGCCCTCGGCGAGTTCGCCTGATATCATTCGCGGCATGAACCCGGCCCACGCGCACCTTGTGCTGAACCACGTCCCCGTGATCGGCGCCGCCTTCACCTTGCTGTTGCTGTTCTACGGATTCATGCGCCGCAGCAATGAGCTGCTGCGCGCCGGGCTGATCGCCGCCATCCTCGTCGGCGTCACCTCCATCGCAGCCTACCGCACCGGCGAGCCCGCCGAGGACGCCATCGAGAAGCTCCCCGGCGTTTCCAAGGACGCCATCCACGAACACGAGGAGGCGGCGGAGATCGCCGGCACATCGGCCATGGCGCTCGGCGTGTTCGGCATCGTCGGGCTGGTGCTGGGCAGGCGCGACCCCATGCCGCGCTGGATCGCGCCCATTGCGCTGGGACTTTGCCTGCTGGTCAGCGTCCTGATGGCGTATGCCGCGAACCTGGGTGGGCACATCCGCCACCCGGAGATCCTCGGCGCCACGGCAGTCACGCCGGAGCACGATTGAGCTAGCAGGAGGCAGGAGGCAGCTGGCAGGTTTTGCTGTCTCCTGCTTCCTGCTTTCTGCCAGCTTTAGTCCAGCGACTTGTGGAAGCGCAGCACGCTGAAGGTCAGCATGGCCGTGCCGATGGCCGCCAGGATGACCATGTTCGGCCACAGCACCTCCAGCCCCACGCCCTTCAGGTACACCCCGCGCAGGATGATGAGGAAGTAGTAGAGCGGATCGATGTAGGCGATCCAGCGCAGGAAGTCCGGCATGGTGCTCACCGGGTAACCGAAACCGGAGAAGGTGATGATGGGCATCAGGAAGAAGAACGCCGTCACCATGGCCTGTTGCTGCGTCGCCGAGACGGTGGACAGGAACAGCCCCACGCCCAGCATGCAGATCAGGAACAGGACGATGCCCATCCCCAGCACCATCAGGCTGCCGCGGAAGGGGATGCCGAACCACAGCGTTCCGAAGGTGCCGATGAGCGCCACGTCCATCAGGCCGAGGAGGAAGAACGGCAGCGTCTTGCCCAGGATGAACTCGATGGGGCGGATGGGCGTGACCATCAGCTGCTCCAGGGTGCCGATCTCGCGCTCGCGCACGATGGCGAAGGCCGTGAGCATGGTCACCACCACGGTGCTGATGGAGCCGATGACGCCGGGCACGAAGAACCAGCGGCTGCGCAGGTCCTCGTTGTACCAGGGACGGCGCTCCAGCTCGACGCGCGGCACCCGGGCGGCGACGAACGGCTGCGTCCGCCGCATGGTGTCCTGCTGGTAGTCGGCGGCGTAGCCGGAGGCGATCTGGCTCACATAGCCGGCGGCGATGAGGGCGGTGTTGGAATTGGTCCCGTCCAGGATCACCTGCAGCGGCGCGGTCTGTCCCTTGCGCAGCTTCTGGGCGAAGCCGGGATGGATCTGCAGCGCCACCGTGGCCTCGCCGCGCTCGATCTGGTCGGTCAGTTCCTTCTCGCTCCGGTAGCCCTGGGTGACGCGGAAGAGGGGGCTGGAGGCGAAGCGCGACACCAGCTCGCGGCTCTCCTGCGAGTGGTCGAGGTCGAGCACGGCCGTGGGCACGTGCTTGATCTCGAAGGTGGCGGCGTAGCCGAACACCAGCATCTGGATCACGGGCGGGCCGAAGAGCACGAAGCGGGTGCGCTTGTCGCGCAGCACCTGCGTGATCTCCTTGATGAGCATGTGCCACAGCCGCATCAGCATGGCGTCACCCCAGCCTCTTGTGGAAGGCGCGCGTGGCCACCGTCACCAGCACGGCGGCGAACAGCATCAGCGCCAGCAGGTCGGTGCGGATATGGGCAAAGTCGGAGCCCTTCAGGAACACCGCTTTCAGCGTGCTCACGTAGTAGCGCGCCGGCACGATGTGGGTGAACACCTGCACCGGCGCGGGCATCTGCTCGATGGAGAACAGTAACCCGGAAAGCTGGAAGGCGGGCAGGTAGGTGGCCACCAGCGACATCTGGCTGGCCGCCAGCTGCGACTTGGCCACCACCGAGATGAAGAAGCCCATGCACAGCACCACCACGATGAACAGCGACGACGCCAGCGCCAGCGTCACCAGGCTGCCGCGGAAGGGCACCTCGAACCAGTAGATGGCCAGGAAGGCGCACATCATGGTGTCGAACATGCCGATAAGGAAATAGGGCGTCAGTTTGCCCAGCATGATCTCCAGCGCCGTGACCGGGGTGGAGACCAGTTGCTCCATCGTTCCGCGCTCCCACTCGCGGGCGATGGTGAGCGAGGTGCTGAAGGCGCCGATAACGGCCATCACCAACGCCAGCACGCCCGGGATGATGAAAGCGCTGGACTCAAGGTTCTCGTTGTACCAGGTACGGGTGTCCACCGAGAGCGGCGGCTCGATGCGGGCGCGCCCGCGCTGCCGCAGCCAGTCCAGCTGCATCTCTTCCGAGTAGGCGCGCACCACCGCCTCGGCGTAGCCCATCACCACGTTGGCGGTGTTGTCGTCGCTGGCGTCGATGAGCGCCTGCACGTCGGTGGCGCCGCCGGTGCGCAGCTTCTGCGAGAAGTCGTGCGGCAGCACCAGCCCCATCTTGGCCTTGCCGGAATCGATGGCCGCCACCACCTCTTCATAGCTGGTCACCTTGCGGACCACGTGGAAATACTGCGTCGCTTCGAAGCGCCTCACCAGGTCCTGGCTCTCCTGGCTGCCCTCGCGGTCGAAGACGTAGATGGGCACGTGCTTCATGTCCAGGCTCACGCCATAGCCGAACAGGAACATGAGGATGAGCGGCATCACCAGCACGATCACCAGGCTGCGGCGGTCGCGCCGGATCTGGATCAGCTCCTTGCGCGCCATGGCGTAGAAGCGGTGCCAGCTCATGCCTTCACCTCGCGCCGCTCCACGTCCTGCGTGGTGGTGAGGGAGACGAAGACATCCTCCAGCGTCGGCCGGATGGGTTCTACCTTGCCCACTCGCACTCCGCGGTCAGCGAGGAACTTTGACACCTGCGGGATGGCAGGCTCCGCCTTGGGCACCACTAGGTGCAGGGCGTTGCCAAAGACCGCGGCGTCGTCCACACCCGGCGCCGATTGCAGCGCTTCGACCGCCTGCCCCAGCGGCTCGGCTTCCACCAGCAGCAGCTCGCCCTTCATGAAGCGCTCTTTCAGCTCCGTGGGCGTGCCCATGGCCACGACGCGCCCCCGGTAGATCAGCACCAGCCGGTTGCAGTACTCCGCCTCCTCCATGTAATGCGTGGTGACGAAGACGGTCACGCCGTGGTGCGCCATCTCGTGGATCAGGTCCCAGAACTGGCGACGCGAGACCGGGTCCACCCCCGAGGTGGGCTCGTCCAGGAAAACGATGGGCGGGCGGTGCAGCACGGCGCAGCCCAGCGCCAGCCGCTGCTTCCAGCCGCCGGGCAAGGTGGCGGTCAGCATCTCCTCGCGGCCCTTCAGCCCCGCCATCTCCAGCGCCCAGGCGATGCGCTCCCGCGCCACCCCGTTGGGCACGTTGTACAGCCCGGCGAACAGCCGCAGGTTCTCGATCACTTTCAGGTCGTTGTAGAGGGAGAACTTCTGCGACATGTAGCCGATGTTCTGGCGCACCTGCTCGGCCTGCCGGTAGACGTCGAAGCCGGCTACGGTGGCGCGGCCCTCGGTGGGCTGCAGCAGGCCGCAGAGCATGCGAATGGTGGTGGACTTGCCCGCGCCGTTCGGTCCCAGGAAGCCGAAGATCTCGCCCTTGCGGGTGTCGAAGGAGATGCGGTCCACGGCGGTGAAATCGCCGAAGCGCTTCACCAGGTTCTCGACCACGACCGAGCGCTCTTCGGTCATGGCCGCTCCTCTGCGCCGGCTTTACTTCCGCCGCTGGTCACCGCGTGCACGAACAGGTCTTCGATCGAGGGCGTGACCTCGGCGATGCCGTCGAAGGGAACGTGGGCGGCCGAGAGACGCTGCTGCAGCTCGGGAATGCGGCACCGGTCATCATCCACCACCAGGTGGACACCGTCGCCGGTCATCACCAGGCTGGCGACGCCGGCGGCGTTCTCCAGCTGGTCGCGGACCAGCCGCGGCTCCGGCGAGCGCACGGAGACGACCGCTCCCGCCAGCTTTTCTTTCAGGTGCGCCGGGGTGTCGCAGAAGAGCAGCTTGCCCTGGTGCATCAGGGCCACCCGGTGGCAGCGCTCGGCCTCGTCGAGATACGCCGTGGTGGTCAGGATGGCGACGCCCTCGGCCAGCAGCGAATACAGGATGCGCCAGAAGTCACGGCGCGACACGGGGTCCACGCCGGTGGTGGGCTCGTCCAGCAGGATGACCCGCGGATGGTGGATGAGCGCGCACACCAGCCCCAGCTTCTGCTTCATGCCCCCGGAGAGCTTGCCGGCGAGCCGGCGGCGGAACTCGGCCATGCCCGCGGCCTCCAGCAGCGTCCGCGAGCGCGCCTCGCGGTCGGCGGCCGCTACCCCGAACAGGTCGGCATAGAAGCGGATGTTCTCCTCCACCGTCAGGTCTTCGTACAGGCCGAAGCGCTGCGGCATGTAGCTGATGTGGTGCTTGGCGGCTTCGGGCTCGCGCACCACGTCGCAGTCCGCCACCGTGATCGCCCCCTCATCCGGCGGGAGGACGCCGGCCAGCATGCGCAGCGTGGTGGTCTTGCCCGCGCCGTCGGGGCCCACCAGGCCGAAGATCTCGCCGGGCGCCACGTCGAACGACAGGCGCTCCACGGCGGTCACGCCGGGAAAGCGTTTCACCAGGTCGGCAGCGATGATGGCTTTTTCAGACAACGGTCGGTACCTGTGTGGGTGCGGGTCTTTGCCCCGCGCCGGCCGGGCGCAGCCCGGCGATCCCTCATTGCGGCAACTGGATCTCGGCATCCGCCGGCATGCCCGGCTTCAGTTCGTGGTTGGGGTTCTCCAGGTCAATCTTCACCCGGTAGACCAGCGTCACCCGCTCCTTGCTGGTCTGCACCGTCTTGGGCGTGAACTCCGCCTTGGAAGAGATGAACGAGACCTTGCCGCGGTAGGTCTTGTTGCGGAAGGTGTCGGTCTTGATCGCCGCCTCCTGGCCCCAGCGGACGCGGCCCAGCTCGGTCTCCGGCAGGTAGGCGCGCAGCCACACGTTGTCCAGGTCGGCCATGGTCACCACCGGGGTGCCGGGATTCACCACCTCGCCCAGCTCGGCGTGACGCACCACCACCACCCCCGCCTTGGGCGCGCGCAGGACGCTGTACTCCACGTTCAGCTTGGAAAGCTGCACCCGCTCCTGCGCCTGCTTCAGGTTGGCGCGGGCGATGTCGATCTGCTCCTTGCGCGTGCCTTCGCGCAGCTGGCTCAGGTTCTCCTGCGCCCGCTCCACGGTGGCGGTGGCGCGCTTGAGGTTGGTCTCCGCCTGGTCGCGCACCTGCTGCGACCCGACCTTCTCGCGGAAGAGGGTGTCGGCGCGTTCGAAGTCGAGCTTCTTCTGTTCCAGGTCGGCCCGGGCGTCGCGCAGCACCTGCTCGGCGGCCTCCACCTCCTGGCGGCGGGCGCCGGCTTCGGCCAGCTGCAGCTCGGCGGCGCGCACCCGCGCCGTGGCCTCGTCCAGCGCCGTCTGCTGGCGGAAATCGTCGCCCTCGATGCGGGCCAACACCGTGCCCGGCTCCACCCACTGGCCCTCTTCCACCGGCAGCTCCACGATGCGGCCCTGCACCTTGAAGCTGACCACGCTCTCGTGCGCCTCGATGTTGCCGGAGAGGCGCAGCGTGTTCGCCGCCTCGACGTTGTTCGCCGAGCGGGAATAGAAGAACCAGGCGGCGGCCGCCGCCGCCAGGACGATCAGGATGACAGGAATGCGGCGTTTCATGCTTGCCTCGTGCTCTTGACCGCGGAGCGCTCGGCGGCGATCGCGGACCAGTACAGTTCGAAACTCTTGTCCAGCAGCGGCGGCATCTCCGCCGGCCCGGTCAGCGCCCACACCACGGCGACGCCGAACAGCGACTCCTGGAAGTAACGGGCCATCTCCATCGCCTTCATGTCGCTCCGCACTTCGCCGCGGCGCTGCCCCAGGGTGAGCACCTCGGCCAGCATGCGCCGCGCCCGCACCACGTTCCCGGCCATCATCTGGCGGACGGCGTCCCCGGTCAGGAAGGTGCCCAGCACGCTGCGCACCAGCGCCGGCGACGCCTGCGACGGCGGCAGCGAGCGGTACAGCCGCTGCAGGAGGGCGCGGGTGCTCTCCTTGCCCGAGCGCGCCCGCTCCAGCGTGTCCTCGTACTTGCCGCGCTGGATGTCGGCGAAGCTGGAGAGCACGTGCTCCTTGGTGGGGAAATAGTTGAAGAAGGTGCCCTTGCCGACGTCGGCGGCCTCGGTGATGTCTTCCACGGTGGTGGCGGCGAAGCCGCGCTCGCCGAACAGGCGCATGGCGGCTTGCAGGATGCGGTGCTGCAGCTCGGCGCGGCGGCGCTGGCGGCGGCCCGGGGGGGCTGTGGGCGACATGTGACTATTCACCATATATGACCATTGGTCATATTAGACTAGGGGTCTGATGCGCTGTCAAGCCCCCGGGATGCAATTTTGGGAGCCGTCCCAAAGCCGGAATCGGAACCGTCCCCTAACCTCCCCATTTTCAGCGGATTGTGGCAGGCAGGCCGATTGCACCTCGGGTCCCCAGCCGGAGGTTCATGCCATGAACGACCCTGCCCTGCCGCTGCACTCCGCCCGCAGCCAGCAACTGGAAGCCGAGTTCCGCCGCCTCTCCGGCCGCGAGGTGCAGCTGTGGTCGGTCGGGTTGCTGGTGATGCTGATCCTGGCTGCCGGCTTCCTGGTGGTCTCCCTTCCCCGGCTGGTGTGGCACGAGGGGGACGTCCCGCTGGACTCGCCTCACCTGCTGCAGCTCATCATGGGGCTGTTCGTGCTCATCCTCATCTTCACCGGCTACGTCTTCGACCAGAAGCGCGTGCAACATCGCACCCGGCAGGAGCTGGTACGCGAAATCGTCTTCAGCGAGCGCCTGGAGGCCTTCTCCCTGGTCGATCCCCTCACCCAGATGTTCAACCGCCGCTACCTGGACACCATCCTGCCCAAGGAGATCAGCCGCGCCACCCGCCTCGGCTCCAGCCTGGCCCTGATATTGGCGGAGGTGAAGGACTGGCTGCGGGTGGCGGAGAGACACGGCGAGCTGGCCGCCGACCAGTTGCTCATCGAAGCGGCGCAGGTGATCAAGAAGACCTTCCGCGGCTCCGATACCATCCTGCGCTACGACGCCGCCCGCTTCCTGGTGGTGCTCCCCGACACCACTGAGGCCCAGGCCGGTTACGCCCTGAAGCGCCTGCATGGCCGCGTGGACGCCTGGAACCTGGAGTCGGGCGCGGCCTGCGAGCTCTCCCTGGCCACCGCCGTCGCGTCGGTCGCCGCCGGCAGCGACGCCGACCGCGCCCTCAACCGCCTGCAGCGCAAGCTGTGGGAGGCGCAGCAGGATTGGGCGCAGA
>CAYTPH010000009.1:0-6950 GCA_964439635.1 uncultured Terriglobales bacterium | reverse complement strand
GCGAGTGTCACAGGACACAGGAGGGAGTGACACACATCACAGCCTGGCCGCGGCCGCGCGCTTACTGTGGATGACCGAAACCGCGCATGGCCATCAACCTGGGCATCGATATCGGGGCGGTCAGCCTGAAGCTCGCCGCCGTGGGCTCTCCCGCCGACGCGCCGCTGCTCGCTCCTCTGGCCGAGCGCGCCGCCGGCTTCTCGCCCGCCAGCTTCCCCGCCGGCAGCGAGCTGGCCGGACGCCCGCTGGTGGTCTCCCCCTACCGCCGCATCCAGGGCAGCCCCATCCAGTCCACCTTCGACCTGCTGCAGGAGCTCTACGAGTTCGTCCCCGAGCACAAGATCGAGGGCATTCGCGTCACCGGCTCCGGCAGCCAGCTCATCGCCAAGGTGCTGGGCATCTACTTCGAGAACGAGTTCCGCGCCGTGGCCAAGGGCGTGCGCGTCTTCTATCCCCAGGTGCGTACCGTCTTCGAGATGGGCGGCGAGGCCTCCAAGTACCTGCGCCTCGATCCCGAAGTCCGCTCCAAGTACCTGGGCATCGTGGACTACTCCGCCAGCGGCGACTGCGCCGCCGGCACCGGCTCCTTCATCGACCAGCAGGCCTCGCGCCTGCTCTACAACGTGGAGGAAGTGGGGCCCGCGGCCTGCGGCGCCAGTTGCGCCGCCCGCGTCGCCGGTCGCTGCTCGGTCTTCGCCAAGAGCGACATGATCCACGCCCAGCAGAAGGGCTACTCCACCGAGCAGATCCTGCGCGGCCTGTGCGACGCCGTCGCCCGCAACTTCAAGTCCAGCATCGTCAAGGGACGCGAAGTGGTGCCGCCGGTCGCCTTCCTGGGCGCCGTCGCTCTGAACCAGGGCGTCCGCAACGCCATGCGCGACGCCTTCAAGCTCGAGGACGGCCAGTTCATCGTCCCCGAGCTCTACGCCTGGCTGGGAGCCATCGGCGCCGCCCTCTTCGAGGCCGACGAGCTGCGCAAGCGCAGCTTCAAGCGCATCCACCAGCTGCAGCAGCACGAGGGCGTGAAGAAGGAGTTCGCCTGTAGCGACCCGCTCTCCATGGAGCAGGTGGTGCTGCTGCGCGACCGCGCCCACGACCCGCCGCTGCCGCCGCCCGGCGAACGCGTGGAAGCCTACCTCGGCATCGACATCGGCTCGGTCTCCACCAACCTGGTGGTCACCGACGCCCGCGGCAACCTGCTGCACGAGATCTACCTGCGCACCCAGGTCCGCCCCATCGAGGTGGTGGACCGCGGACTGCGCGAGATCGCCGAGCTGCTCGGCGACCGGCTGGACGTCCGCGGCGTGGGCACCACCGGCTCCGGCCGCGAACTCATCGGCGAGCTGGTGGGCGCCGACACCGTCAACGACGAGATCACCGCCCACAAGACCGGCGCCATGCACGTCTCCCGCCAGCTCGGCATGGACCCCGTGGACACCATCTTCGAGATCGGCGGACAGGACTCCAAGTTCATCCGCATCGATGAAGGCGTGGTGGTGGACTTCACCATGAACGAGGCCTGCGCCGCCGGCACCGGCTCCTTCCTGGAGGAGCAGGCGGAGAAGCTCGGCGTCCAGATCAAGGAGGAGTTCGCCCACCTGGCGCTGGCTTCGCGCAACCCTGCCCGCCTGGGCGAGCGCTGCACCGTCTTCATGGAGCGCGACGTCACCGCCCTCATGCTCAAGGGCGCCGAGATCGGTGACCTCTGCGCCGGCCTGGCGTATTCCGTCGCACTAAACTACCTGAACCGCGTGGTGCGCGGCCGCAAGATCGGCGACGTCATCTATTTCCAGGGCGGTACCGCCTACAACGACGCCGTCGCCGCCGCCTTCTCCCAGATCCTGGGCAAGCGCATCATCGTGCCGCCGCACAACGGCGTCATCGGCGCCATCGGCATGGCCCTGCTGGCGCAGGAGCGCGTGCAGCAGACCCGCCAGCCCTCCAAGTTCCGCGGCTACGACCTCCACAAGGTGGACTTCACCACCCGCGAGTTCGTCTGCCAGGCCTGCTCCAACCTCTGCGAGATGAAGGAGTTCAACATCGAGGGCCAGCGCAGCTACTGGGGCGACAAGTGCTCCGACAAGTTCCGCAAACGCGCCCGCACCGACCGTAAGCCCATCATCGAGGACCTGCTCGACTACCGCGACACCCTGCTGGAGCGCGTCCTGCGCCCCGACGAGGGCACCGGCCCCACCGTCGGCGTCCCTCGCACCATGTACTTCTACGACCGCTTCCCCTTCTGGGGCGCCTACTTCCAGGAGCTGGGGTTCAAGGTGGTGGTCTCACCGCGCACCGACGGCAAGATCGGCCACGCCGGCGACGAGTTGGCCATCGCCCAGCCCTGCTACCCCGTCAAGGTGGCGCACGGGCACGTGAAGCAGTTGCTGGAAGCCGGCGTGGACTACGTCCTCGTGCCCAACGCGGTCAACGCCGAGACCCCCAGCCCCAAGCTGGAATCGCATCTCTGCCCCTGGAACCAGACCCTGCCCTTCGTCGTCCGTGCCGTGCCCCAGCTGGAAGACTCCTGGCGCAAGATCCTGTCGCCCACCGTCCACTTCCGCTTCGGGATGAAGCATGTCGCCGACGAACTGGCGCGATTCATGAAGCCCTACGGCATCTCGCGCCGCGCGAGCGACCGCGCCATCCTCGCCGGCTACGCCATGCAGCACGCCTTCAACCAGGCATTGCAGGAGGCCGGGGCGGAGGCCCTCGACCGGCTGCGCTCCTCCCGCGAGCCCGCCGTGGTGCTCGTCGGCCGGCCCTACAACCTCTACGACCGCAGCGTGAACTGCGACATCCCCCGCAAGCTGCGCACCCAGTACGGCGCCAACGTCCTGCCCATGGACTTCCTCCCAGTGGACGACGAGGACATCACCGACGTGAACCCCAACATGTACTGGAGCTCGGGGCGCCGCATCCTGGCGGCGGCGCGTCTCACTCGCCGCTTCCCCAACCTGCACGTGGTCTACATCTCCAACTTCAAGTGCGGGCCCGACTCCTACATCAAGAGCTTCCTCGACGACGCCGCCGGCAAGCCCTCGCTGGTCCTCCAGTTCGACGGCCACAGCAACGACGCCGGCTTCATCACCCGCTGCGAGGCTTACCTCGACAGCAAAGGATTCCTGCGATGCTCCGCCACCGCCACACCCGCGTAACCATCAAGCCCGGCCACCCGCTGGACGGCAAGATCGTCTACGTGCCCGCCATGGCCGAAGGCAGCGTGGAGGCCTTCTGCGCCGTCTTTCGCTGGCTGGGCATCGACGCCCGCCCCACCCCGCCCTCCAACGAGCGCACCCGCGAGCTGGGGGCCAAGTTCACCAACGGCGACGAGTGCTATCCCGCCAAGATCACCATGGGCGACTTCGTGCGCATCATGGAGCAGCCCGGCTTTGATTCGAGGAAGACGGTCTTCTTCATGGCCACCGCCAGCGGCCCCTGCCGCTTCGGCCAGTACGCGCCCTTCCTGAAGAAGACGCTGCACGACGCCGGCCTGGGCGACATCGAGATCATCTCGCCGTCGAGCGAGAACGGATACGCCGGCGTCGGCGACGTCTCCGGGCAGTTCATCCGCGGCGCGTGGCGCGCCCTGGTGTGCGGCGACCTGCTGCACAAGATGCTGCTGAAGACGCGCCCGTACGAGCGCGTCCCCGGCTCCGCCGATGCCGCCTGGCAGAAATCGGTGGAGGATGTCTGCGCCACCATCGAGTCGAGTTGCGCCGACCCCAAGTGCCAGTTGCAATCGCTGGTCGCCTCCATGGAGCGCGCCCGCGACCGCTTCCACCGCGTCCCCGCGGACTACGACCCCGAGGTCCCGCTCATCGGCGTGGTCGGCGAGATCTTCTGCCGCCTCAACAACTTCAGCAACGACGACCTGGTGCGCAAGCTGGAGAGCTACGGCGCCGCCGCCTGGCTCAGCGACATCGCCGAATGGGTGGGCTACACCAACACCGAGGTCGAGCGGAAGCTGCGTCTCAGGGGCCGGCGCTTTTCGAAAGCCATGCTTGGGTCCAAGATCCGCGCCCACTTCCAACTGGCCGACGAGCACGCCCTGATGGCGCCCTTCCACGACGACTTCCTGGGCTACGAGGAGCCGCCGGTGACCGAGATCCTGGAGCTCGCCCGACCTTACCTGCCGCGCGACGGCGTGCTGGGCGAGATGGTGCTCAGCGTCGGCAAGGCCGTGTACCTGGCCAAGCGCGGCGCCGACGGCATCGTCGACATCAGCCCCTTCACCTGCATGAACGGCATCGTCAGCGAGGCCATCTATCCGAAACTAAGCAAGGACCACGGCGGGATCCCCATCCGCAATTTCTATTTTGACGGCACCCAGTCCGACCTCGACCGCGACCTGGGGATCTACATGGAGCTGGCCCGCTCCTACCGCGAGAAGAAGAGCTACCGGCGGAAATACTCGCCGCAGTTCGCCACCGCGGCGGTCTAAACGAATCAGGGGTTTTCTTCTATCCCACCCATACCGCCGCCTTCGCCGGGCGCGACAGCCGGTCCGCGATGGCCTTCAGCAGCAGCGCCACCGCGCCGCTCTGCAGCACCAGCGACAGGAACACTCCCGACGACGCCTTCTGGAACGTGTCCCCCGTGAAATACGCGCCCACCGGCGTGAACGCGCCCAGGAACTTCAGCCCCGCCGACTCACCCTGGATGATACCCACTACCAGCGCGATCACTCCCGCGGTCGCGTAATAGAGGACAAGGTAAAGGAAACCCTTGGTCACCGGGCTCTTCAGGCGCGTCAGGCAGCACCACTGCAGGAAGAGGACGTCGCGCAACACGAACAGCATCAGGGCCAGCATCTGGAAGGCGAGCCGGCCGAAGTCCCACTCGCGCATGGGGATGGTCCACCCTAGCGCGACTCCCTCCAGCAGCATCATGGCGTAGCCCATCACGCCGGCCAGCACCACCCAGGCCCACGGCAGCCCGTCCTCCGACAGGAACGACTGGGGCTCGGCGGCACGCCTCCGCCACCACACCTTCAGTCGCTCGGGAGGCGTGAGCGTCGCCAGGCCCACCGCCAGCATGATGAACGAGTTCATCACCAGCACCAGGACGATCAGCTCGTCCAGCCCGTAGTACGCGCCCGTGGTCTTGGGCCGCACCAGCTTGGTGCCGTCCACCAGCCCGTAGAGCAGAAGATTCACGTGGAAGGCCAGCCCGATGGACTGCCAGCGCGAGAGCAGCTGCACCTGGTCGAGGTCGCGCTTCAGGTTGCGCACGATCATCAGCGCCAGCCAGAAGCCGATGGAGACGTACAGCACGATGCTGATGACCGCCACCGGCGTGTCGAATCCGAAGAAGGCCGCGGTGCCCGACCGAAAGCCACTGTTGCGCACCTCGTGCAGGGCGAAGATGGCTGCCAGGGGACTGAGCGCCCCCAGCCCCGGCACCACCGTCTGGTCCAGCCCGAAGCCGATCATGCTGAAGGGATACAGGATGAAGAACGCCAGCCCGGCCAGGCCGCGGTGGCTCTTCTCCATCAGCATGGAGATCCACAGCCCGAACAGCGACAGCATGAGCGCGAACACCAGCACCACCAGGTAGCTGGCCAGGATGGCGCCCAGCCCGTAACCGCCCAGCAGGCCCGAGACCAGGGTCACCGGCACCGTCCCACCGACGATCACGTAGGGCATCACCGGCACGCCTGTGACTTTGCCCATCAGCAGCTCGCCCGCGGTCAGCCGGGTGGTGCGCTGGAAATCGAAGGTCTTCATGTCGCGCTCGCCGGAGATGGCGCTGGCGCACGCCGACAGGCTCCACAGGCTCAGCAGCCCCGCCTGGATGGCGAACAGGGTGGCGTAGAAGGTCTCGAAAAACTCGGCGGGCGGGCGGTTCTGCTGCGCGCTCCAGCACGACAGCCCCACCAGCAGGCACACGATAAGGGTGACGAACAGCGCCGAGAGCACGCGTCCCTGGCGCAGCTCCGCCCGCGCGTGGCGCACGAACTCCGGGTTCTGCCAGAAGCGCAGCACCTACATCACCTCGTTCTTCGACAGCTTCAGGTACAGGTCCTCGACCGTCTGCTTCACCTCGCCGAAGCTGACCACGCGCACCCCGCCCGCCACCAGCCGGGCCAGCACGTCCGCCAGCTCCTCCTCCGGCCCGGCGAACTGGAAGACGCCGTCGCTGCGCCGCAGCAGCACGTTGCTGATCTTCGCGTCCGCCTTCAGTAACGCTTCGACGTTTCCGGCCGAATCGCCGTCCCAGGTCAGCCGCACCGCGCGGTGCGTGGTCTCCTCGGCGGTGATCTGCTCGATCTTGCCGCTGCGCACCATGCGGCCCTTCTCCATCAGGCCGATGGAGGTGCAGAAGCCCTCCAGCTCGGTGAGGATGTGCGACGAGATCAGCACCGTGGTGCCCTGGTCGCGCAGCGAGAGCAGCAGCGAGCGCAGGTCCATGCGCGCCTTCGGGTCCAGCCCCGAGGCCGGCTCGTCCAGCAGCAGCACTTTGGGCCGGTGGATGACCGCGCGGGCGATGCCCAGGCGCTGCTTCATGCCGCGCGAGAGGCCGCGGATGAAGGCGTCGCGCTTCACCTCCAGCCCCACCTGCTGGATGACCTCGTCGATGCGGTCGGGGATCTGCGCCTCCGGCATGCGGTACGCGTGCGCGAAGTAGTCGAGGTACTCCCAGACCTTCAGGTCGTCGTACACGGAGAAGAAGTCGGAGAGATACCCGATGAACTGCTGCGCCCGCTCCGGCTGCTGGTGTACGTCCACGCCGTTGACGAAGACCTTGCCGCTGGTCGGCGCCAGCAGCCCGCAGGCCATGCGGATGGTGGTGGTCTTGCCGGCGCCGTTGGGGCCGATCAGGCCGTACACCTCGCGCTCGGGGATCTCGACCTCGAGGTCGTGGACGGCGACCAGTTCGTCGAACTCCTTGCGCAACTTGGCGAAGCGGATCATGTGCCGGAAGCGCGAATGTTACTGCAAGTTGGTACG
>CAYTPH010000008.1:0-22748 GCA_964439635.1 uncultured Terriglobales bacterium | reverse complement strand
GGTGGTGGCACTGGTGCTCACCCGGCATCGGCGGGAGTTCCTGAAGCCGTGGCTGTGGGTGGCGGGGGCTCTGGCGGCGGCCATCTTCCTGCCCAACTTGATCTGGCAGGTGCGGCACGGGTATCCCACCTTGGAGGACCTGGAGAACGTCCGCCGCATCGGCAAGAACGTGGCCCTGGCGCCGCTGGCGTTCCTGCGCGAACAGATCATCGGCATGAGCCCCGTGCTGCTCCCGGTCTGGGGGATCGGGCTGGCGTGGCTTTTCCGCGAGCGGCGCTGGCGGCTGTTGGGATGGACCTTCGTGGTGTTCTTCGGGACCATGATGCTGATGAAGGCGAAGGCGTACTACGTGTTCCCCATCTATCCCATGGTGTTTGCGGCGGGGGCGGTGGCGCTGGAGAGCTGGATCGCCCGGCCGCGGATCCGCGTAGGGGTGGCGGTAGCGGTAGTGCTGCTGTCGTTGCCGGCTTTGCCGGTGGCGCTGCCGCTGCTGCCGCCCGAGCAGTACGTGGCCTTCACGCGGGCGCTCGGCATCGCGCCCTCGAAGACGGAGGTGGCGCACGCCGGGCCCCTGCCGCAGATCTTCGGCGATCAGTTCGGATGGGAAGAGATGGTGCGCGAGATCGGTCAGATCTACAACTCCCTGCCGTCGGACGAGCGGGCTCGCACCGGCATCCTCGCCGGCAATTACGGCGAGGCCGGCGCCATCAATCACTTCGGACCGCGCTATGGTCTGCCGCGCGCCTACTCGGGGCACCAGAACCACATCTTCTGGGGACCGCCCACGGAGCCGTACCGGAACTTTATCGTCATCCAGTGGGACCAGGAGGACGTGGAGGAGGACTGCGCCTCCTGGGAAGCGCCCGTCAATCACTTCCATCCCTGGGGGATGGCCGAGGAGAACCGACCCATCTACCTGTGCCGCGGAGCGAAGTTCGACATCCGCGAACTGTGGCCCCGGCTGAAGTACTGGAATTAGCGCATACCCGCGCGGTTTGCCATAATGGGGGCCGGCATGGACATTTACGAAGAGATCGTGAAGCTGCGGCGCGAGGGACGGCGGGGGGCGCTGGCCACCATCGTCAACGTACGCGGCTCCATCCCCTCGTTCGAGACCGCCAAGATGCTGGTCCGCGACGACGGTTCCATCGTGGGCACCATCGGCGGCGGCTGCGTCGAGGCCGAGGTCTGGCAGGCCGCCCGCGAGGTCATGGAGCAGGAAAAACCCCGCACCATCACCTTCAACCTCAACAACGACCCCAAGTATGATTCCGGCCTGGTCTGCGGTGGTACGCTCGACATCTTCGTGGAGCCGGTCATGCCCATCCCGCAGCTGTACCTGTTCGGCGCCGGGCACGTCTCCATGCACGTGCACCGCGTGGCCCGCACCGCCGGCTTCGACGTCACCGTGGTGGACGACCGCGAGGCCTACGCCAACCGCGAGCGCTTCCCCGAGGCCCGCGCCATCTTCGCCGACGAGTTCGAGAGTGCGATGGGGAAGCTCAATATCACCGAGTCCGATTACATCGTCATCGTCACCCGCGGGCACCGCGACGACATGCGGGTGCTGCGCTGGGCGGTGCAGACCCCGGCGCGCTACATCGGCATGATCGGCTCGAAGCGGAAAGTGATCACCACCGTGCGTGAACTGGTGAACCAGGGCATCCCGCGCGAGAGGTTCGCCAACATCCACGCCCCTATCGGGCTGGACATCGGGGCCATCACCCCGGAAGAGATCGCGGTCTCCATCGTCGCCGAGCTGATCGCGGTCCGCCGCCATGCGGAAATCGGCGACAGCAGCCTGCGCCACGACCTGGCCGACGAGGCCGCCGGGAAGACCTAGTACCTTCGCGCAACACCGTACCCGCTGACCACTAGCCGCTGACCACTGCCCCCTTCTTCTGCTATCGTGCCTTGTATGGCGCGTTCTCCCAGCTTCTGCGGCGTGATCCTGGCGGCCGGCGAGTCGTCGCGCATGGGGCGCGACAAGGCGCTGCTGCCCTGGCCACCGGCGCACGACAGCTTTCGCCCCAGCGAGCAGTCCGAGTTCGGCCGCGTGGCGGCCCCCGCCCGCACCAAGACTTTCCTGTCCGCGGCCATCGAGTTGCTCGCGCCCGTGACCGATATGGTCATTGTCGTCGCCGGGAACAACACCGGGACTATCGCGCCCATCGTGTACGCCGAAGGCGCGTTCCTGGTGCAGAATCCCCAGCCGGAACGCGGCCAGTTCAGTTCTCTGCAGACCGGACTGCAGGATGTGCTCAATCGCGGGCGCGACGCCGCCGTGATCACCCTGGTGGACCGCCCTCCCTGCCATCCCGACACGGTCGCATTGCTGTGCCAGGCCTTTCGTGACGCTCTGCCCACCGGCAAATGGGCCGCGGTACCGGAGCACGAAGGCAAGCACGGGCACCCCGTCGTGGTCGGCCGCGAGATGATCGAGGCCTTCCTGAAGGCGCCGGCCAGCAGCACCGCGCGCGACGTCGAGCACTCTCTGCAGGACCGGATCCAGTACGTGCCGGTGGAGGATGCCGGCGTCATCCTCAACGTGGATACCCCCGCCGACTATCAGAATCTCTTGTGACCATCGCCCCGAAGCAGTTCCCGGAACGCACCTTGCTCTTCATCGAATCCGTGCTGGCTTTACGCCCGCAGGTTGCGGCCTTCGACTGCGACGGCACTCTATGGGCCGGCGACTCCGGCCAGGACTTCTTCTACTGGGAGATCGAGCGCGGCATCATCCCGCCGCCGGTCGCGGCCTGGGCGGTACCGCGCTACGCCGACTACCAGGCCGGCAAGGTCGGCGAGGAGCAGATGTGCGGCGAGATGGTGACCATCCATGATGGCCTGCGGGAGGAGATCGTCGCCGCTGCCGCCGAGGATTTCTTCGCCGCCCAGGTCGAGCCGCGCATCTTCCCGGAGATGCTGGAACTGACGCGGCGACTGCGGGAGCGGCACTGCCAGATTTGGGCGGTCTCTTCGACCAACAGCTGGGTGGTCGAGGCCGGGGTGCGGCGGTTCGGGATTCCCCGGGAGCGGGTGCTGGCGGCATCAGTGCAGGTCGAAGAAGCGCGCGCGACCTCCACGCTGGTCCGCGTTCCCACCGGCCCGTTGAAGGCGGCGGCGCTGCAGGAGATGTGTCCGCGTCCGCTGGATGTGGCCTTCGGCAACTCCATCCACGATGCCGCCATGCTGGAGATGGCGCGATACCCGTTCGTCGTCAATCCCAATCCGGACCTGCGCGAACTGGCTGTCGGCAAGGGCTGGCCGGTGTATGACCACCTGGCCCTGGCTACCTCGCGCTGACTTTCTTCAGGGCGGCAGCTAACGCGTCGAAGACCAGGTGGCTGGCGTGCATGGTCTCGTTGCTGAGCCCGCCCATCTCCGCCACCAACTCCTCGCGCCGCAGCGCGCCCGCCTCTTCGAGCGTGCGGCCGAGAAGCATCTCGGTGAGCGCGGAGCCGCAGGCGATGGAGGTCACGCATCCGCGGGTGCGGTAGCGGACCTCGGCGATGCGCTGCCCGTCCATCTTGAGGGAGAGCTGCATCAGGTCGCCGCAGGCCGGGTTCTCCACCCGCACCACGGCATCGGCGCTGTCCAGGTCGCCGACATTCCGCGGGTGCTCGAAGTGCTCCAGCACCTGGGGCGTGTACATGAGACGATTGTAGCCGCTGGCCTATAATCGCGGCGTGGGGGCTAGCTACCTGCAGTACGCCAAGGACGTCTTCCGGCCGAAGCGCCTGGAGTCGGTCTTCCTGTTCGTCACCTCCACCTGCAATTCTCTCTGCCGCACCTGCTTCTACTGGGACGAGCTGAACCAGGGGCGCGACCTCACCTTCGAGCAGCTCGACAGGCTGAGCCGCACTGCCCCGCCCTTCCACAAGCTCTGGCTCTCCGGCGGCGAGCCCTTCCTGCGCCGGGAGTTGGCGGAGATCATCGAGCTGTTTTACGCCAACAACGGCATGCGCCACGTCAACCTGCCGACCAACGGCCTCCTCCCAACAAAGGTGGAAGAGGTCGTCACCCAGGTGCTGGAGCGCTGCCCGGAGCTGACCATCGACCTGAACTTCTCGCTCGATGGCCTGGCCAACACCCACGACGCCATCCGTGGCGTTCCCAACAACTTCGAGAAGACCATCGCCGCCCTGGAGATGGCGGCCACGAAGTGGAAGGGGGTGCGGCGGCTGCGGCGCAACGTGGTGAGCTGCATCACCCGCGAGAACTACCGCGAGCTGGTGGAACTCGGCCTGAAGATGCTGCGCGAGAGCGAGGCCGACGGGCATTACTTCGAGATCATCCGCGGCAACCCCTTGGACCCGTCGTTGAAGCGGCTGGAGCCCGAGGAGCTGCGGGCGCTGCACCGCAAGCTGATGTGGGTGCACGAGCGCTACGCCGACACGCTGTTCGCGCATCTCGGGCAGCCGGCGCGGGCGCTGGCCCGGCTCTACTACCTGGGACACCTGAAGTTTCACTTTGAGCTTCACGAGGTAAACCACTACGACAATAGAGCTTGGCCGATGGCCTGCACTGCCGGGCAGACCACCATCGTCATTGACCATGATGGAACCTTCCGCGCCTGCGAGTTGCGTCCCAAGCTGGCCAACCTGCGGGATTTCGATTTCGATCTGTCCGCCGCCCTGCGGTCGCAGCAGATGCAGCAGGAGGTTGCGGACATCCCCAAGGCGCAGTGCTGGTGCACCCACTCCTGCTGGATCCATTCTTCGGCCAAGTTCAGTCCCAGGGTGCAACTGTTCCACATTCCCTGGGCATACCTGAAACACCGCTGGCAGCGCCTGCCGGAGATGGAGCTCGCGGAGTTGGAGCGGTTCCGGGCCGCGGACGCACCGGCGGCTGGTGACTGAGCTTTGGCTGAGTTCACTCCCCAACGTGTCGTCTCCCTCCAGCCCAGCGCAACCGTGACGCTGGCCCGGCTCGGACTGCTCGACCGGGTCGTGGCCTGCACCCGGTATTGCGCCGACGTCTGCCCGGAGCTGCAGGGCACCAACGCGGCCATCGTCGCCGACTCCTGGACCGCGCAGGCGGAGCAGATACGATCGGCGAAGCCGGACCTGGTCATCGCCGAGGTTCCCTACCAGCTCGAGGCGGTGGCCGAGATCCTGAAGGCCGGCATTCGCTTCCTCGGGCTGGCGCCGCGCACTTTGGCGGACATCTACAGCGACATCGCCGCCATCGCCGCGATCATGGACCGGGCGGAGCGCGGCCACACGGTCATCGGCGACATGCAGTCCCAGATCGAGTCGGTGCGGCAGCAGGCACTGGGCGGCGCGCGACCGCGCGTCTTCTGCGAGGAGTGGGGCAAACCCATCATCCACTCTCAGCCCTGGGTAGCCGAGCTGGTGGAGGCAGCGGGCGGAGAGTTCGTCGGCCGGCCCGGCGCGCACACCGATGCCGCGGCGGTGCGCGCCTCCGACCCCGACGTGGTGGTCTTCGCCTGGTGCGGCGCCGGCGACCGGGTGCCGCTGGAGAAAGTCGTCCGGGAGCGCGGCTGGGAACCGACGCGGGCGGCCCGCGACCGGCGAGTGTTCTGCGTCTCCGATGAGCTGTTGAACACTCCGGCGCCGACGCTGCTGGAGGGGTTGAAGGCGTTAGCGGCGGCGATCCGAGGAGAGGAAACGCCGCGCGGCCTGAGAAGAATGGCACCGCCGGCCGAATCCCGCGCAAGCAATGGGTAAGCCCGCCCGGTCCCGAACCAAGCTCTTCGTCCCATTTCCTTGAAATCCACTCCGCTGAAGGAGCACACTGCGGCTTCTGTGAACCTCAGGAGGCCATCATGGCGTTGACGCTGACGGTGAACGGCAAGCCGTACTCGGTGGATGTCGCCCCGGAGACCCCGCTGCTCTGGGTGTTGCGCGAGCGGCTGGGACTGACCGGGACAAAGTTTGGCTGCGGCATGGGGCTGTGCGGCTCCTGCACGGTACACATCGAAGGCCGGGCGGTGCGGTCGTGCACCACCCGCGTTTCGGCGGTGGCGGGACGCAAGGTCACCACCATCGAGGGCCTCTCGGCCGACAGCAGCCATGCGGTGCAGCAGGCCTGGGTGGAGCACCAGGTACCGCAGTGCGGCTACTGCCAGAGCGGGCAGATCATGGCGGCGGCAGCGCTGCTGACGCAGAACGCCAAACCCTCCGACGCCGATATCGACGCCGCCATGTCGCCCATCCTGTGCCGCTGCGGCACCTATCAGAGAATCCGCGCCGCCATCCACGCGGCCGCCGCGAAGGGAGGTGCGCGATGACCCTCACTGTGGACCGCCGCGAATTCCTGAAGACCTCGGCCGTCGCCGGCGCCGGCCTGGTGATCGGCTTCTACCTGCCCGCGCGCGGCGAGGCGGCCACCACCGGCTTCCAGCCCAACGCCTGGCTGCAGATCGCGCCCGACGACAAGGTGACCGTCTGGGTGGCCAAGTCGGAGATGGGCCAGGGCGTGCGCACTTCCCTGCCGCAGATCGTCGCCGAGGAGCTGGAGGCCGACTGGAGCAAGATCCGCATCGAGCCGGCCCTCTTCGACAAGAAGTACGGCAACCAGGGGACGGGTGGGAGCACCAGTGTCCGCACTTCGATGGAAACCTTGCGCAAGGCTGGCGCTTCGGCGCGCGAGATGCTGCGTTCGGCCGCGGCGCAGCAGTGGAACGTGCCCGTGGCCGAATGCAACGCGGAGTATGGCAGCATCGTCCACAGCAGCGGCAAGCGGGCCTCGTACGGCTCCCTCGCCGAGGCGGCTTCCAAGCTGCCGGTCCCGGAGACCCCGCCGCTGAAGGACCCCAAGGACTTCCGCCTCATCGGCCAGCCGCTGCCTCGCCTGGATGTCCCGGAGAAAGTGAACGGCGCCGCCGAGTTCGGCCTGGACGTGCGGCGCCCCGGAATGCTCTACGGCACGGTGGCGCGCTGCCCCGTGTTCGGAGGCAAGCTTTCCGGGTTCGACGCCGCCAAAGCCAAGGCGGTCCTTGGCGTAAGAGACGTGACCAAGCTCGGTGACGACCGGGTGGGCGTGGTAGCCGATTCTTACTGGACCGCGCTGCAAGGGCTTCGCGCCGCCGGCGTCACCTGGGACGAGGGTCCGAATGCCAAGCTCAGCTCGGCCGAGATCAGCCAGAAGTTCGCCGAACTGGGTAAGGGCGCGGCCCAGGTCGGCCAGACCGTCGGCAATGCCGGCAGCGCACTTGCCTCGGCGGCAACGAAGCTGGAGGCGGTCTACGAGGTGCCCTATCTCTCCCACGCCTGCATGGAGCCGATGAATTGCACCGCCGAGGTTAAGGCCGATTCGGTGGAGATCTGGGCGCCCACCCAGTTCCCGCAGTTCGCCGCCCAGGCCGCCACCGAGATCACCGGCCTCAAGCCGGAGCAGGTGACGGTGCACATCACGCTGCTGGGCGGCGGCTTCGGACGCCGCGCCGAAGCCGACTTCGCCGCCGACGCCGTGGCCCTCTCCAAGGGCGTGGGAGCGCCGGTCAAGGTCATCTGGTCGCGCGAAGAGGACATGCAGCACGACTGGTACCGGCCCTCGAGCCGTCACCAGATGAGCGGCGGCTTGGACGCTGCCGGCAACTTGGTGGCCTTCACCCACCGCCTGGTCGCGCCCTCCATCGGCGGACAGCGTGGCTGGATCAAGGAAGGTGCGCTGGACGAGGACGCGCTCGATGCCGCCATGGGCCTCCCCTATGCCATCCCCAACCTGCTGGTCGAGTACGTGATGGCCAACATGCCGGTGCCGGCAGGCTGGTGGCGCTCGGTCAACGCCTCGCAGAATGGCATCGCCACCGAGTGCTTCCTGGACGAACTCGCCGAGGCGGCGAAGTAGGATCCCCTGGAGTTTCGCCTGGCGCTGCTGAAAGACCAGCCGCGGGTCGCCAACGTCCTGCAACTGGCGGCGGAGAAGGCGGGCTGGGGCACGCCGGCCCCGGCGGGACGCTCCCGCGGCATCGCCTTCGTCCACTCCTTCGGCACCCATGCCGCGCAAGTGGCGGAGGTCTCGATGGCCGCCGACGGCCCGCGCGTCCATCGCGTCGTCTGCGCCGTCGATTGCGGGCTGCACGTGAATCCCAGCATCATCGAGGCCCAGGTGCAGAGTGCTGTGGTGTACGGGCTCTCGGGACTGCGGTCGGCGATCACCATCCAGAACGGCCGGGTGGCGCAGGGCAACTTCCACAACTTCCCCATCCCGCGCATGAAGGACGCGCCCGAAGTGGAGGTCCACATCGTGAAGAACAAGGAAGCCCAGGGCGGCATCGGCGAGCCCGGCCTGCCGCCCCTGGCTCCCGCCGTCCTGAACGCCCTCGCCAAGGCCACGGGCAAGCGGGTGCGGACGCTGCCCATCCGGGCGTAAGGATTCACCACCGAGTGCGCCGAGGTCGCCGAGAAAGCATCCACCTCGGCGCACTCGGCGGTGCCACGTTCGATTGCTAGAATGGCAGCAATGTCTCTCCTTACCTCCCAGGCGATGTCATGAAGCAGGTGGTGGCGGCGCTCATCGTGCGCGACGGCAAAGTGCTGATCTGCCAGCGCACACGCCACCAGCCCATGCCCCTGAAGTGGGAGTTCCCAGGCGGCAAGATCGAGGAGGGCGAGCAGCCCACCGATGCGCTGCGGCGGGAACTCGATGAGGAGCTGGGCATCATCCCGGTGGTCGGCGACGAGGTAGCGCGCATTCGCCACCAGTACCGGCGCGGCGGCGCCGTCCAGCTCCGCTTCTTCGCCGTCTACGACTACGCCGGCGAACTCCAGAACCGCATCTTCCGCGACGTGGTCTGGGCCGAGTTCAAGGACCTGCCCGGCTACGACTTCCTGGACGCCGACCTGGAACTCGTCCGCGATCTGGCCGCGGGCCGCTTGAAGCTCGAGCTCTAGCGCAAGCTCCAGAACATCGCCGCCGTCAGTCCCACCAGCAGCCCGCTGGTGACCCCGGCCACCACGTTGAAGAAGCGAGTATTGGTGTACTCGCCCATCAGCTCCGCCTTGTTGATCAGCAAGAGCATGAAGACGAGCACCACCGGCAGCAGGATGCCGTTGATCACCTGCGAGAACACGGTCACGCGCACCAGCGGGAAGTCGGGGGTCAGGATCACCACCGCTCCCAGCACGATCAGGATGGTGTACAGCCAGTAAAAGACCGGCGCCTCGCGAAACTTCTTGTCCAGGCCGGATTCGAAACCGAGGCCCTCGCAGACCGTGTAGGCGGTGGAGAGCGGCAGGATCGAGGCCGCGAACAACGACGCGTTGAACAGCCCCGCCGAGAACAGGATGAAGGCGTAGTCTCCGGCCAGTGGGCGCAGCGCCTGCGCGGCGTCGGCGGCATCGTGGATGTGGCGGTGGCCGTGGGCGTAAAGCGTGGCCGAGCAGGCCAGGATGATGAACCCGGCCACGATGGGCGCAAAGATGGACCCGACCAGCACGTCCACGCGCGTCAGCCGGTATTGCCGCATCGACACGCCCTTCTCCACCACCGAGGCCTGCAGATAGAACTGCATCCACGGCGCGATGGTGGCGCCGATCATCGCCACCACCAGGTAGAGGTAGTTGGAATCGCGGAAATCGGCGGCCGCGGGCGGGCGCACCGTGCTGCGCATCGCCTGCACCCAGTTGGGGTCGGCCAGCACCCCGGCGATGATGTAAGCGATGTAGAACAGCGAGGCGAACAGGAAGACCTTCTCCACCGCTTTGTAGGTCCCCTTCACCACCAGCAGCCATACCAGCGCCGCGGCCACCGGCACGCTGACGTACTTGGAGACGCCGAACAGCTCCAGGCTGCTGGCCACCCCCGCGAATTCCGCCACCACGTTGCCGAAGTTGGTGATCACCAGCGCCAGCATCATGAAGAAGGTGATGCGCAGGCCGAACTCTTCGCGGATCAGGTCGCTGAGTCCCTTGCCGGTGACCGCGCCCATGCGCGCCGACATCTCCTGGATGACCACCAGGGCCAGGGTCATGGGCACGATGGTCCACAGCAGGGCGTAGCCGAACTGGGCGCCGGCGAATGAATAGGTGTAGATGCCCCCGGCGTCGTTATCGACGTTGGCGGTGATGAACCCCGGACCGACGGCCGCCAGGAAGAACAGGATCCGGGTTCGCCACAGCCGCAGTCTGGTCATCGTCGGTCACAGTTAGAAGCCGGTATCGAGTCGCGCGTCGCACGCTCGAGACAAGCCGACCAGAATAAATGCGCGGCGGGATTCGGGCTAGGGTGGATTACAGCTTGGCGCGGAGCAGGCTGATGACGTCGTCGGCGGTGATCACGCCGGTCATCCGGCCCTGGTCGTCGACCACCGGCAGGGTCAGCAGGTTGTACTTGTCGAACAGTTCCGCGACCTCTTGATCGCTGGCGCCCGCAGGGCAGAAGATCAGTGGGTCGGCGGAGAGCGGCTGCAGCGGCGTCTCGGCGGTGGCGACCACCAGCCGGGAGAGCGGCACCGCGCCCACCAGTTTGGCCTCTTCCCCGACCAGGTAGATGGTGCTGACGGTCTCGATGCCGCCCTCGAACTTCCGCAGGGTCTCGACCGCGTCGGCCACGGTGGCGCTGGCGCCCAGGGCCAGGAAGTCGGTGGTCATGCGGCCGGCGGCGGTGTCTTCCTTGAACTCCAGGAGTTCGGTCACCTCCTGACGCTCCTCCGGCTCCATCTCCTCCAGGATCTCCTCCGTGGTCTCCTGGGGCAGGTCGCCGAGCAGGTCGGCGGCCGCGTCGGGGTCCATCTCCTCGACGATGTCGGCGGCGCGCTCGGAGTCGAGCGACTCCACGATGCGCACCTGCAGCTTGGGGTCTACCTCCTCCAGGGCTTCGGCGGCGACGTGCTCGTCGAGGGTCTCGAACACCGCCTCCCGCTCCGCCGGCGCCAAATCCTCGACGATGTCAGCGATGTCGGCGGGATGCAGCCGCGACAGGCGCGCATGCTCGATCTTCAGCTTCACCCGCCGCGCCGGATCGGTCTCGATCAGGTCCACGTACTCCCACGGGATCACTCGCGAGGGCAGCTTGTTCACCAGGGCGCGCAGCGCGGCCGCGGGGACCACCCCCTTCAGCAGCCGGCGGACCGCGGCCCGCGCCCCCACGTCCACCCCGCCCAGCTTCAGGGAGATGTGCTGGTTCTCGGCTTCAGCCTGCAGGTCGACGTCGTTCACCCGCACCACCTTGCGGCCGTGGACATCGATGATCTGCTGGTCCAGGAGGTCCCGCTCCAGCAGCAGCAGCCCCTGGTGAGGGGTGAACGGCTCCCAGTCGGAAGCTTGGTTGGCGGCCCGCACCACCCGTCCCTCGACCGCCCGCACCGACTCCGGCGCTAGCAGGCGGTCTCCAGAGCGGGTCCTCACCACCAGCCCGGCGATCCGGACGGCGTCGAACTGGGGCTGGAGGGCCACCTCGCGCACCCGCCCCTCCGTCTTCCCGGTGGCGTCCACCACCGGGGCGCCCAGCAGCTCGGAAAGCGCGAGTGCGGTCATATCCGCAGAATACGGCAACCCGCGGGGCCAATGCACGGCATTTTGGTCCCGCGCGGTTTGACAATTCACCCCCCGGCAGGCAAACTACCGAATTCCCGGATAAGGCACCGCTGGTTGGGCAATGTCTGCCGGGAATAGACACGCGGCTCTCCCACTCAATTCACGCTTGGTGCAGATAGCTTGAAAATGACCGGTGACCGGGTCTCCTACACGCTTGACTCGACGTTGGACAGCGTGAACAGAGCGGAAGAAACCTCGCAACTGATGGCCGCGAAGGCCGGCTTTGCCGAGGACGAGTGCCAGCGGATCTCCATGGCGGTGCGCGAGGCTGCCGTGAATGCCGTCCTGCACGGCAACGCCTACGACCCCAGCAAGAAGATGATGCTGTCCTTCGAGAACACCGGGGGGCGGCTGGTCATCACCATCACCGACCAGGGGCGGGGGCTGCACGAAGAGCAGATCCCCGACCCGCTCGCGCCCGAGAACCTGTTGAAGCAGTCCGGTCGCGGGATCTTTTTGATGAAAGCATTTATGGACGAGGTGCGGTTCCGCGCAGTCGAGAACAACGGCACCGAAGTCACATTGATCAAGAACGTCGCCGGCAGCTCCGCCGGCGCCAAGGAGGCTTCCCAGTGAGCATGAAGACCAGCACACGGCAGATGGACGGCGTCACCATCGTAGATCTGAGCGGGCGCATCACCCTCGGCGAGGGCAGCGTGGTCCTGCGCGACACCATCCGCGATCTCGTCGGCAAGGGCCAGAAGAAGATCCTGCTGAACCTCGGCGACGTCACCTACATCGACAGCTCCGGCATCGGCGAGCTGGTCAGCGCCTTCACCACCGTCCGCAACCAGGGCGGCGAGCTCAAGCTGCTCAACCTGACCAAGAAGGTGCACGACCTGCTGCAGATCACCAAGCTGTACACGGTCTTCGACGTGAAGGACGACGAGGCCACGGCCATTTCCTCCTTCACCCGGTAAACGCCTCAGCTTCCCCCGGCCCGGGCCGCTGGCCCGGGCCGCGGGCACGCCCTCCCCGCTCCCCCGAGAGCCGGAGCCGACCATGCGTATCTCGCGCCTCGACCGCACCCAGGTCGACCACGACATCCAGCAGATCTTCGACGCCTTCCTCAAAGAGCGCGGCAACATCCCCAACATGTTCCGCACTCTGGCCCACCGGCCGCACCTGCTCAAGACCGTCATCGCCCACTTCAAGGCGGTGATGGGCACCGGCACCCTCGGGCCCAAGCTCAAGGAGCTGCTGTTCGTGCGGGTCTCGCAGATCAACCACTGCGATTATTGACTGGCCTCACACACCGTCCTGGCAGGACGGCACGGCTGGACCAAGGAACAACTCGACAACCTGGCCGATTTCGAGCAGCGTCCCGACTTCGACCAGCGCACCAAGCTGGCCCTGCGCCTGGCCGAACGCATGACCCACGATTCCCACTCGGTAGACGATGAGCTCTTTGCGCAGCTGCGGCTGCACTTCGACGAAGGTGAGACGGTCGAACTGGTGATGGCCATCGCCCTGTTCAACTACTTCAATATCTTCAACAACGCGCTGCAGATGGAACCGACCAGATGATTTCAGATTTCAGATGTTAGATTTCAGATTGAAATCGGCACTGCCGACGGCCACATCTGAAATCTGCAATGCATCACAGACCATAGAGTCCGTCCGGCGCTATACTCCGCCCGCCATGCGCCTCTTCCCTGCTCTCGTGCTGCTGCTGGCGGGCACGGCGGCCGCGGAATGCATCCCCTTCGACCAGGCGCCCCAGCATGTTGGCGAAGAGGTGTGCGTCACCGGCAAAGTCTTGACCGTCACCGAGAGCCCCACTGGCGCGGTCTGGTTCCTGAACTTCTGCCAGGACTGGAAGGAGTGCCCCTTCAGCGCCGTGGTCTTCACCAGGGACCTGCGCGACGTGGGCGACGTGCGCCGTCTCGAGGGCACCACCGTGGAGCTGTTCGGGAAGATCAAGAGGTACAAGGGCCGGCCGGAGATCATCCTGAAGGACCGCCGGCAGCTCAAGGGCGAGGCCGCCAACATCCCGCCACTGCCCAAGGAGTTCGACGCCGACCGCCAGGGCCGCTTCAGCGCCGGCCGCTTCCGGCCAGTGCAGAAACCAAAGACCACCGCACCTGTAAGCGCCGACGCCGAGAAGAAGTAGCTGCCTCCTGCCTCCTGCCAGCTACACGAAGTTGTCCCGCAGCTCTTGCAGCGAATACTTCGTCCCTCGCCACACTACCCCGCCGTTCCACAGCGCGTGCCCCATGGAGCGCAGCAGCAGGTAGATGTACATCGCGGTCCCGACCGGGTGCAGGAAGAAGTGCAGCGGCGAGATGGTGGATTCCGGCGCCTTCCGCGTCGCCAGGTAGATGCCCAGGTACATGCAGAAGATGGAGAACACCGCCAGCGCCCAGCCCAGCTTGGCCCAGCCCGGCGCCAGCCAGATCCCGGCAAACGGGCCCAAGTTCAGGATGCCCAGCAGCAGCGCCGCTCCCAGCGTCCTCGGCCAGCGGTACTGCATCAGGGCGAACATGTTTTTCGTCAGGTTGCGGACCACGCCCATGGCGCTGGTGGCCCAGCGGAGCGTGATCAGCCGTGTCCCCAGAACGTTCCGCTGCCGGCAGCCCGCCTCCTTCACCACCTGCCCGAGCTTCATGTCGTCGATCACCGCCAGGCGCAGCCGCTCGTAGGTGCCGACCGCCTGGTACACCGAGCGCCGGATCAGGTTGAAAGCCCCCACGCCCATGTGGTCCTTGGCCTTCGGGTCGGCCACCTTCCACGGCCGATGCCCGAAGACGAAGAGCACGGTGAAGAACGCCACCATCATGCGCTCGCCCACGGTTTTCAGGATCTGCGTGGGGAAAAGAACGACGTGGTCGGCGCCCGCGCTATCGGCGTAATGGATGGCCCGGCGCACCGCGTCGGGACGGAACACCACGTCGGCGTCAGTGAACAGGATCCACTCCCCGGCTGCCTGCTGCGCGGCCGTCCACATGGCGTGCGTCTTGCCCAGCCAGCCGGACGGCAGCGCCTCGATGTGGATCACGCGCAGGCGGCCGCCGCTCTGCGCCGCCAGGCGGTCCAGGATCTCGCCGGTGCGGTCCTGGCTGCGGTCGTTGACGGCGATGACGTCGTAATCCGGATGATCCAGGCGCAGCAGCGACCCCACCGCGTTCTCGACGTGCTGCTCTTCGTTTCGCGCCGGGACCACGATGGTGACGTGTCCGGCCGCCGGCTGGTCCCACTCGGGAGCCGCGATATCCGGGATGCTGCGCATCCCCAGTGCTCCTTCGACGATGCGGTGCAGCCACACCAGTCCAAGCAGCAGTCCGACGCTCCACCAGAAGATGAGCAAGCTTGAGAGTTCCCCTGCCCGATTCTAAAACGCGCCGGCTGTCTTCGCCTGCCGCGCCTTGGTCTCGTCCACGAAGTTGAGCAGCACCAGCCCGGCCACGAAGAAGAAGATGAGCGAGATGATGGCCAGCCGCGACGACCCCGTCATCTGCTTCACCACCGCGAAGGCCAGCGGCCCCCAGATGGAGGAGAACTTCGTGAACACGGTGTAGAAACCGTAGAACTCGGCGGTCGCGTCCTCCGGGATCATGCTGCCGAAGAACGAGCGGCTGAGCGCCTGCGAGCCGCCCAGCACGATGCCCACGATCACCCCCAGGATGAAGAACTGGGTCCCGGTGCGCATGAAGTAGGCATAGGTCACCGTGCCCGACCACAGCACCAGGGTGATCATGATGGTGTGTTTTGTCCCCAGACGGCCGGCGATCCATCCGAACAGCAGCGCCCCGAAGGTGGCCACGAACTGGATCACCAGGAAGGTCCCCATCAGCACCCCGGCGGAGAGCTTCAGCTCCACCGTTCCGTAGGCGCTGGCCAGGTTGATGACCGTCTGGATGCCGTCGTTGTAGAGCATGAAAGCCAGCAGGAACAGCAGTAAGTGCCGGAAGCGGCGCACGTGCGAGGCGGTGCGCAGGGTGCGCCGGGCGCCGACCGCCATCATGGCCAGCGGCCGCGGCCAGCGCTCGAACCCTGCCGGCATCGGCTGGACGGCGCCGCCTTCCTTCAATCCGCGGTGGGTGAACAGGGTGAACCCCGCCCACCACAGTCCCGCCATGGCGATGCTGATCCGCATGGCCGTGTCCTGGGCCAGACCGAACTTCTGATGGAAGGCCACCAGTCCCAGCGAGATGCCGAGTTGCAGCCCGCCTCCGACGTACCCGTACGAGTAGCCTTTGCCGGAGATCCAGTCCATCCGCTCCGTGCTGGCGATCTGCGGCAGGAAGGCGTCGTAGAAGACGTTGGCGCTCACGTAGGCGAACTGCGCCACCACGAAGAAGAACATGGTGCGCTGCACGTCGCCCGTCGCCGTGAAGTACAGCAGCATGGTGAAGAACGCGCCGGTGTAGGCGAAGGAGAGCAGGAAGCGCCGCTTGGCGGCGGAGAAGTCGGCCACGGCGCCCATCACCGGCGCCGCCAGGAAGGCCAGCACGTCGGCGATCAGCACCATCACCGCCCACAGCGAATCGGGGTGGAAGTGCCGCCCCAACAGGGTGGCGCCTCCGCTGCCCACCACCACCGACGCGAAGTACGCCGGCATCAGGACCGCCGCGATGGTGATGTACGCCGAGTTCGCCCAGTCGTACATGCACCAGGCGAAGATGGTCCTGCGGTCGTCTTTCTGCATGCGGAGTGCCGGGACTATAGCAGTGCCCAGTGCCTAGTGCCTAGTGCCCCAAGGCAGTTCCGGAACTCGGCACTATGAACTAGGCACTTCTCTTCCGCGGCCAGCGCGCTTCCACCACCGTCCCGATCCCGCCGCGCGGCCGGAAGTCGCCGCGCACCACCGCCCACACCGGCTTGGCAGCTTTCACCACGTCCTCCAATACCCGGTTGACGATATTCTCCTGGAAGATGCCCAGGTTGCGGTAGGTGAGCAGGTACTCCTTCAGCGACTTCAGCTCCAGGCAGCGCTTGTCCGGCATGTAGCGGATGGTCAGCACACCGAAATCCGGCAGCCCGGTCTTGGGACAGACGGAGGTGAACTCGGGAATGTCGATCACGATCTCGTAGGCCGGGAACTGGTTGGGCCAGGTCTCGATGTCGGGGAAGTTCGCGTCCAGTCCGGCCTGGGCGTGCTCCCGGGTGTACCGTGGCTGCTTGGGCATGCCGCTATTGTAGCGGCACGGCCCTCACGCCGCCTCCGCCTGCTCCGGCTGCGCCCTTTGTCACCAGGCGGGGTTCCAGGGCGGCAACGCCTAAGCTGCTGCGGGACGGTTCCGCGCATCTAAAGGTCTTAGACTTCGCCGGCCAGCAAGCAGCACGGCTTCCGGCGAGGCCTTAGGTATACTGTCAGGTTTCGGGCGGGCGGCGAGCCTGCGCTGTGCTGGCGTGCATAAGATGAACAACCGGAAGCGGGTCACGATCGTAGGCGTGGTGGCGGGGGCCGTGCTGCTGCCGGCCACCCTCTCGGCGGTGCGCGGCAACAACGTGCCCGTGCGCGCCGCCCGCGCCGTGCGCCAGCCCATCACCAACACCATCTCTACCAACGGCAAGGTCGAGCCGGTGGACAACTTCCAGGCCCATGCCCCGGTGGCCACCACCGTCCGCAAGCTGCTGGTGCGCGAGGGCGACCGGGTCAAGGCCGGGCAGCTGCTCCTGCAGCTCGACGACAAGGATGCCCGCGCCGAAGCCGCCCGCGCCCTGGCCCGCCTGCGCGCCGCCGAGGCCCAGCTCAACGCCGTCAAGACTGGCGGCACCAACGAAGAGGTCCTCACCACCCGCAGCGCCCTGGTGAAGGCACGAGGCGAGCTGGACGCCGCCCGCCGCAACCTGGAAGCCGTACGCCGCTTGGAACAGCGCGGCGCCGCCTCCGCCGCCGAAGTCACCGCCGCCGAGAACCGCGTCAAGACGGCGCAGGCCGAGGTCAACCTCCTGGAACAGAAGCAGACCGCCCGCTACTCCCGCCCCGAGGTCGCCCGCTTCCAGGCCGAGTTCGAAGAGGCCCAGGCCGCCTACCAGGCCGCCCAGGAGGTCATCGCCGCCGCCAACGTCACCTCGCCCCGCGAGGGCACCGTTTACTCCCTGCCGGTCCGCCAGGGTGGCTATGTGAATCCCGGCGACCTCCTGGTGCAGGTGGCCGACCTCACCCGCATGCAGGTCCGCGCCTTCGTGGACGAACCGGAGATCGGCCGCCTCGAGCGCGGCCAGGAGGTCTCCGTCACCTGGGACGCCCTCCCCGGCCGGACCTGGAAAGGCACGGTCGCGCGCGTTCCCTCCACCGTGGTGATGCACGGCACCCGCACCGTGGGCGAGGTCACCTGCGACCTCCCCAATCAGGACCTTAAGCTCCTGCCCAACACCAACGTCAACGTCCTGATCACCACCGCCAGCCACGCCAACGCCCTGGTCGTTCCCCGCGAGGCCATCCACGAGGAGAACGGCAAACGGTTCATCTTCGAGATCGCTGGCGGCGAGCTGCATCGGCGCGAGGTGGAGACCTCCATCTCCGACCTCACCAGCATCGAGGTCACCCGCGGCCTGCAGGAGAACGCGCAGGTGGCCCTGGGTTCCGTCCGCGGCGAGACCCTTAAGCCCGGCATGGACGTGCAGGTCGTCCAGCAATGAGGCGGGCAGCTCACTTGGGCTGCCTGGTCCTGCTGCTGGCCGTGGCAGCCGCGTCGGCCGAAACCCCTCCGCAACTTCTGGCCCAGGGCCGCGCCGACGAGGCCATCGCCGCCCTGAAGTCCCGCACCACCGCAAACCCCAACGACGCCGAGGCCTGGAACCTGCTCAGCCGCGCCTATTACCGCGTCGGTCTGTGGGACCCGGCCATCGAAGCCGGCAAGCGCGCCGTCGCCCTCCAGCCCAACAATGCCGAGTACCACCTCTGGTTGGGACGCCAGTGGGGGCTGAAGGCGGAGAACGTCAGCTTCCTGCGCGCCGCCGGCGCCGCCGGCAACGTGCGCAGGGAGTTCGAGCGCGCCGTCGAGCTCGACCCCAACCACGTCCAGGCGCGCTCCGACCTGGCCGAGTTCTACATGGAAGCGCCCGGCATCATGGGCGGCGGCAAGGACAAGGCCCGCGCCCAGGTCGCCGAGCTCGAGAAGCGCGACCAGGCCGCGGCCCACTGGCTGCGCGCCCGCCTGGCAGAGAAGGACAACGACCTCGCCGCCGCCGAGCGCGAGCACCGCGCCGCCCTGCAAGCCTCCGCCAGCGCTCCCGCCCGCTGGATGGACCTCGCCGCCTTCTACTTCCGCGCCAAACGCTTCAAGGAGATGGACGACGCCGTCGCCAAGGCCCTCGCGCCCCCCAAGAAGCCGGCCCACCTTTACGTCGACGCCGCCAGCCTGCTCTTCCAGTCAGGCCGCGACTTCCCCCGCGCCGCTCAGTACCTGCGCTCCTATCTTGCTTCCAGCGACAAGACCGAGGACTACCCCGCCTTCACCGCCCACCACCTGCTCGGCCAGATCTTGGAGAAGCAAGGTCAGCGCGACGCCGCCCGCGGCGAGCACGAAGCCGCCCTCAAGCTGGCAAGCGAGTACAAACCGGCTCGAGAAGCGCTGAAGAAGTTAGCCCGCTGACTGAGGTGCGTCGACTGCCGACCGTCGCCCGTCGACTTGCTATACTCGCCTGCCTTTCTTTTTCGAGATCATTCTGGAAGGTGCTGCCCATGAATGCGGTCGTGCGCTTTGCTGCTGTCGGTCTGCTGCTGCTCTCTGGCCTGACTCCCGCCGCGGCGGAACCCGTGTCCTTCCGCCGGGCCATCGAGCTGGCCCTGTCGCATTCCGGGGCCATGGCCATCGCCGCCGCTGAGCAGGTGCGCGCCCGCCAGTCCTACCTGGAGCAGCGCAACCTTTACCTGCCGCAGCTCACGCTCGGTTCGGGTCTCGGCGCGTCCTACGGCTTCCCGCTCAGCATCGAAGGCTCCGCGCCCTCCATCTTCAATCTCAACACCCAGCAATACATCTACAACCCCTCGCACCGTCAGTTCCTGAAGGCCGCCAAGACCGAGTGGGACTCCAGTGCCACCGCCATGTTGGACCGCCGCGATGCAGTCGTGCTGGAGACCGCGCTCACCTACATCCAGCTCGACACCCTGGCCAGCTCCATCCGCGTTCTGCAGCAGCAGGAGGCCGCAGCGGTGAAGGTCGAGCAGATCTCCAGCGAGCGCCTGCAAGCTGGACTGGATAGCGAAGTGGAGGTCACTCGCGCCCGCTTAGGACTGGCCAAGGTGCGTATGCGCCTGGCCGAGGCCCGAGGTTCCGCCGACGTGCTGCGCCTGCGCCTGGCGCAGCTGACCGGCCTGACTGCCGCGTCGATCGAGACCCAGCCCGAGTCCATCCCCGACCTCCCCAGCATCACTCCCGAGCAGGACGTGGTCGCCCGGGCCGTCACCAGCAGCCCCGCCGTCAAGCTGGCCAGCGACAAGGCGGTCGCGCAGGAATACCGCGCCAAGGGCGAGGCCCGCGGCACCCTGCCCTCCTTCGACCTCGCCGGCCAGTACGCGCTGCTCAGCCGCGCCAATAATTACGAGGAGTTCTTCCAGAAATTCCAGCGCCACAACGCCACCATCGGTCTGGCGGTCCGCTTCCCCTTCCTGAACCTCTCGCAGCGGGCGCGCGCCCAGGCTGCCGACGCCGAGGCGGTGAAGGCGCGCAAGGAGGCCGACGCCGTCCGCGACCAGGTGGCCACCGACGCCCGCAAGCTCCAGGCCTCCATCGCCCAACTCGTCGCCGCCCGCGACATCGCCCGACTCGAGCACCAACTCGCCCGCGCCGACCTCGACGCCACCCAGGCCCGCATCGAGTCCGGCCAGGCCTCCCTCCGCGACCAGGAGAACGCCCGCGCCGCCGAGCACGCCGCCTACTCCGCCTTCCTCGACGCCACCTACCAGCTCCAGCGCGCCCAACTGCAGCTCCTCCGCCTCACCGGCGACCTGCAACCCTGGGCTACCGGCGACCTCCGATCCCCCGATCCCCAGATCCCCCGATCCCCAGATCGCCCATGATCCCCTTCCTCCATCTCGGCCCGCTCCGCCTCGGCACCTACGGCTTGATGGTCTGGGTCGGGCTGGTGATCGGCTACTGGATCCTGCAGAAGGACCTGCGCCGCCGCAACCTACCCGGCGACGCCCTTAACATGATCCTCATCATCGGCATCTCGGGCCTGGTCGGCTCCAAGCTCTGGCACCTGCTGGAGCGGCCCGCGGAATTCTTCGCCGACCCGCTACGGATGTTCTTCAGCTCCTACGGCTTCGCCTGGTTCGGCGGCTTTGCTGGAGGAGTGGCCGCCATTGTCCTCCTGGGCCGCTACTACCGCATTCCGCTCCTCACCCTGCTCGACGCATCTTCTCCGGCGGCCGCGATCGGATACTCCTTCGGGCGTCTCGGGTGCCTGCTTTCCGGCGACGGCGACTACGGCGTCCCCACCTCGCTCCCTTGGTGCATGAGCTTCCCCAACGGCCTGGTGCCGACCACCGACTGCGTCCACCCTACGCCCATCTACGAATTCATCAGCAACACCCTGATCGCGTTGTTTCTGTGGAAGCAGGGCGGCCGCCCGCGCCGCCCCGGCTTCATCCTCGGCCAGTACCTGGTCCTGACCGGCGTGGCGCGCTTCCTGGTGGAGTTCATCCGCATCAACCCGCCGGTGCTCTGGGGCCTCACCAACGCCCAACTCGCCAGCCTGACATCCATGGTCGCCGGGTTCATTCTCCTGGCGCTTGCGAAAGGCCGTCCGGCCATGACTGAGGCCGGATGATCCGCGACTGCGGGTGCCCCACCCAAGCCCGGGTCCCCGGCGCGCCCGGTTTTGGCTTGGGTGGGGTATTTCCTCCGCGCCCTCTGCGTTAATCTTTTGCTGTACGCTTTAAGGGAATATGAACCACTCCGAAAGCTGGCGGGTCGCCCTCCAAGCCCTACGCGCCGACAAGGTGAAGGCCGCCCTCACCATGATCGGTGTCGTCATGGGCAGCGCCGCCATCGTGCTGGTGGTCACCGTCGCCATGACCGGCAAGCGCTACATCATCGCCCAGATCGAGGGCGTGGGCTCCAACCTGGTGTACGGCTACCTGCTCACCTCCACCACCGGCCAGAACACTCCGCTCGGCGACCAGATCTCGCTGGAGGACCTGGAGGCCGTTCGCCGCGAGGTCCCGCAGGCCCGCTACGTCGCCGGCACTCACGACCTGCTCATGCCCATGGTGGTGGCCGGCAAGGAGCGCGCCGTCACCGTCATCGGCGTCACCCCGGAGTTCCAGCAGATCCGCAACCTGCTCATCCTCAAGGGCCGCTACTTCGACCCCGTGGACTTCTCCTCCTACAGCAAGGCCGCGCTGGTCAGCGAGCAACTGGCCAGGCAGTTCCTGGAAGATCCGGTGGGCAGGAACATCCGCGTCGGCGAGCTGAACTTCACCGTCATCGGCACCTTCCGCGAGCGCGTTGCCACCTTCGGCCAGTCCGAGATCACCGCCGAGACGGTGATGATCCCCTTTCCCCTCATCCGCTACTACGCCAGCCAGGACTACGTCCGCACCTTCTACGTCCAGGCCAAGCAGGGCGGCGACGTCCCCCTGGTCACCGCCAAGGTCAAGCAACTGCTGGAGGGCCGCCACCGGGCGGAGGCGGTCTACGTGGTGGAGAACCTCAGCTCGCTGCTGGCCGCCGCCGGCACCATTTCTCTTGCACTGACCATCATCCTGCTGCTGGTGGCGGCCATCGCCCTCACCATCTCCGGCGTGGGCATCATGAACATCATGCTGGTCGCCGTGACCGAGCGCACCCGCGAGATCGGCGTGCGCATGTCCCTGGGCGCCCGCCGCAAGGAGATCCAGTACCAGTTCCTGCTCGAGGCCTTCCTCATCAGCGGCACCGGCGCCCTCATCGGCATCGGCATCGCCCTGCTCATCCCGGTCGTCGCCCAGCCCTTTTTGCCGGGCAATTTCCACATCCCGACCTCGGGCCTGTCGGTCGGCGTGGCCTTCGTCGTCACCGTCGGCGTCGGCGTCCTCTTCGGCTACCTCCCCGCCACCCGCGCCTCCCGCCTGCAACCCACCGAAGCCCTGCGCTACGAGTAGCCCCGACGCCCATCCCTAGAAGCGGAACAGATAAGCCAGTTTGATGAACACTTGCCGGCCGTCGTTCATGAACCTCGGAGCCCGCCGAAAATCCCCGGACTCGTGGAGCAGCGCACGATCCAGATTCTGCAGATTGCTGTTGTAGCCGACGTAGAGCGCGGTCCCGGGATGCATCAGGTAGGTGAACAGAATGTCGAAGTTGA
>CAYTPH010000007.1:7817-23695 GCA_964439635.1 uncultured Terriglobales bacterium | reverse complement strand
ACCACGGCGAGCACCTCGCGCGTGACCTCGCGGCCGTATTCCACGCGGGAGGAGAGGCAGGCCGAAGCCGGCTTGTCCCAGAGGCGCAGGCCGGCCTGGCGGGCCAGCTCACGGATCTCCGGCTTGCTGAGCCGGGCGTCCAGCAGGGGCGCAACCACACGGTGGCGGCGGGCAGCGTCCTGGCCGGGGCGGAAGTCGCCCTGGTCGTCGGAGTTCACGCCGTAGGCGATGGCTTCGAAGCCGCGCTCCGCCGCCAGCCGTTCCATCACGGTGAACAGTTCGTCCTTGCAGAAGTAGCAGCGGCGGGAGTCGTTGCGGGCGTACTCCGGGCGGTCGAGCTCGGAGGTCTGGATGACCTCGAGCGGGATCCCCTGCTCCCCGGCGAAGGCGAGGGCGTCCTGCAGGTGGGTGCGGGCGAGTGAGGGAGAATCGGCGATGACCGCCAGCACACGGTCGCCTAGGAGCTGGTACGCCGCCCACGCCAGGAAGGCGGAGTCCACACCGCCGGAGTAGGCGACCAGCGTGCGCCCAAGGGAGCGCAGGCGATCGTCCAACAACGCACGCTTCTGCGTCAGGTCCACCGGAGGATTCTAACCGCAGAGGACGCCGAGGAATGCAGAGGTCGCGAAGAAACGCTTAGAAGAGCCTTTCCTGGCGTTTGAGGTTGCCGAAGGTGCCCACATTGGCCAGGGTGAAGGCGAAGCGGAACTGGTTCTCGTTGCGCACCGAGCCCAGGGCGAAGCGGCGGTACTCGACGGCAAAGCCGCAGCAATCCCAGTTGTACGCGGTCTGGAAGGCGGAGTACTGGATGAAGTCGAAGTTGGTGTCCACGCCCATGTTGGCAGCCACGCTGAAGCCGCGCTTGGACGGGTTCCCGTAGCCGGTCAGCACGCGGAACTGGTTGAAGCGGTCGGGCGGGCTGAGGGGGGTGGGCACGCCGCCGATCTCGCCGGGGACGCGCAGGAAGGCGTGGCTGCCGCCCAGAAAGAAATCGCCGATGCGGTAGTTGACGAAGGTGGTGGAGGCGTTGATGCGGCTGGTGATGGTGTCGTAGTCCAGCTGCCACTCGATATCGCTGTTCTTCGACCCGTGGACGCGCAGCCGGGAGACGACGGGCGAGAAGAGCCGCGGTTCGGTCAGGAAGGCGATGCCGGTGAAGGCGACGCTGGTGGTGAAGACGTTGCGGCGGCCGGTGATGAGCGAGCCGCCGAAGTCAGGATTGAAGAAGTATTTCTGCGCCAGCTCCCAGGAGAGGACCTCGCGGGCGGAGCAGTCGACGGTCGAGGGTTGACGGTCGACGGCGGCCGAACCCGAGGGCGGTACATCGTTGCTGCTCTCGTCCGCGCTGCAATCCTCCGTCTTCTTGGCGTACAGCCGTTGCACCAGGGCGTACTCGATCTCGCTGGTGTTGGAGAGGATGTCGCGCGAATCGAAGCGGATGATGAAGGGGACATTCTCAGCGCCGGTCACATAGCGATAGGTAGCGCGGGTCTCCAGGGTGTGCTTCAGCCGGCGGCCGAACACCGGCTTCTCGAAGATGCGGCCGATGGCGGGGGGCCGGAACTCCAGCCCGGCTTCCAGCGTGCGGCGGTTGAGGGAATGGTCGATGGGCGTTCCCGGGCCGCCGAACGGCGAGGGGATCTGGGCCTGGGTGTAGTAGGTGTCCCGCACCGCCAGCTCGGGGCGGAGGGTCCAGCCCTTGTAGTAGAGGGGGATGGAAGCGCGGGGGCGCACGTCGAGCCGCGCCACCAGGTCGTTGGAGGCGAAGCCGGGCTCCTTGCGGGAGAGGCCCTCGGCGGCGGCGTCGAAGCCCCAGTAGAACGGGGAGCGGCCCAGCCGCCGGTCCACCGACGAAACTTCCAGCCCGGGAGCGTGGACGATGGTCACTACGTCGCCCCGCACCGTGCTCTGGAAGTTCTGGTAGCGCGCCGACATGGCGTTGAGCGAGAACCCGCGGTAGGTGTTGGAAAGGAAGGCGACCGACTTCACCTCCGAGTTCACCGTCTCCGAAAAGCCCTCGGTGAAGGCCAGGCGGAAGACGAAAGAGCTCAGGTAGTTGATGGAGGCGACGCCGCGGAAGCCCTTGGCGAAGCGGGCCTCGGCGTTCAGGCTGATGTCCTTGCCGCCCTGGTCCGCCACCTGGGTGCCGTCCCAGATGCCGCGGTCGAGCACGCCGAAGTAGCGGAAGTTGATGAACGAGTTCTCGCTGGGACGGGCGCGGAAATCGCCGTGCTGCGACCAGCCGCGGCGCGAGAACCATTCCGCCCCCAGGGTGGCGTCCAGGCTGCGGTTGATGGCCCAGAAGAAAGACTCGCCGATGATGGTGCCCTTGCGCGACGAGGTGCCGAAGGTGGGGATCAGGAAGCCGGTCTCGCGGCCCACCCGGTCCACGGGGTGCGCGGCGAAGGGGAAATACAGCACCGGGATCTTGGCGACGCGGAAGGTGGAGTTGTAGATCTTCGCCGTGCTGCCCAGGTCCACCACCACCCGGCTGGCGTTGAAGGTCCACTTGGGGTTGGGCAGCTCGCAGGAGGTGACGGTGCCGTCGTGCACGATATAGCGGTCGCGGCTGACCTTTTCGATGAGCTTGCCGGTCATGACGAAGGGACTGGAGGTGGTGAGGGTGACGTTGCGTCCCTTGAAGCGGGCGCCGGTGGTGGCCACCACGTCGTGGAAGCGGCCCTTCTGGGTACGGACGTTGTACTCGGCGCGCGAGGCCTCCAGGCGCTCGTCGTGGCGCCCGCCTTCGGCCACTACGTGGCCGGTGGCGGTCACCTGCCCGGTCTTGCTGTCGTACACCACCTCGTCGGCGCGGAACAGGATGTCGCGGAACTCGATCTCCACGTCGCCGCGCAGCTTGAACAGGTCGCCGTCCTTCTCCTGCTCCCGCGCCTTGATGGTGACCTCCTCGCCCGGCCGGCGGGTGGAGAACTCCACCACCGGCGAGCGCGGGTCCTGCGGCTCTTGCGCGGCGGCCGCGGGCAGGCGCGCGGGAAGCAACTGGCTAGTAACTAATCCCGGAGCCAGAAGCAGATGACAAAGGAATGCCGCCGTGATACCTAATCGAGTGCGGACGATCATCGGCAAGCGCCGAAGGTAGCACGGTGACGTGCCGGGCGCAAAGCGCCCCGACCGCAGCTCTGGCCGTTCCCACAAGCCGACGATGGCGTGCCCTCTTTGCGGCGAGCAATGCACGTGCTCGTACCTGGATGAACGCGCGATGTCCTCACCCGCGGCGGCGGACAGCGGCGCGCACGTTGCCGTGCTCATCGATCCGGAATCCTTCGATTTGAGCGAGGAGCGATTCGCGGCCAGCCTCGAACCGCGCCCGGCGGCGGTCAACGATACCGAGTTGCGGCCGCCCAGCGACGCTTCCGACCCGGCGAACGACGCTATCTGGCGGGACGAGGTCAGCTCGCGCGTCGACGCCTACCGTGCCCGCCGTGGACGTCCCCGGCGCGCCGAAGCCTCGCTCAGCCTGGATTTCGAGCAGGAACCGGCGGCGGCCACGGCCCTTGAGGTCCCCCGCCCGCAGCTGCACGTGGTGGAGGCGCCCAAGGTGATCGAGTTCCCGCGGCCGGCGGAGCCGCCGCCGCCCCTGCCCTACGTCGAAGAGCTGGCGGAGCCCATCATCGAGAAGCCGCGCATCCTGGAAGCCTCGCCGGAGGAGCCGCCCCCGCTGTTCGGCGGCATCTCCCTGGCGCCCCTCACCCTGGAGGAGCCGGGCGAGGACAGCATCCACCCGGTGTACGAGGAAGAGCTGCCGCCGCTGGACGTAGCGCCGCGTTCGCTGCGCGTGGTCGCCGGCATGACCGACCTGGCGGTGGTGGTGCTGGCCACCGCAGTCTTCGCGCTTATCTTCTTCCAGATGACCGAGGCCACCCCGCAAGGCAAGATGGCCAAGCTGATGGCCCTGGTGGTTCCCGCCCTGCTGTGGGTGGTGTATCACTACGTCTTCCTGGTGCATGCCGCCTCCACGCCCGGCATGCAGCTGGCAGGCCTGCACCTGTCCACCTTCGACGGCGAGCCGGTCCCGGCCTCCACCCGCCGCTGGCGGGCGCTGGCGCTGGTGATGTCGTGCGCCTCGGCCGGCCTGGGCTTCGCCTGGGCCGCCATGGACGAGGATGCCCTCTGCTGGCACGACCGCGTGACCGGCACCTATCTGCGTCAAACCTAACGAAACCACGGAGACGCGGAGATACGGAGAAAGGCATTCAGGTTTTTCCCCCTGTCTCCGTGCCTCCGTGGTTTGGTTTTAGTTGCCGGCTCCGTTTAGACTTCCGGCGGAAAACCTTCTAGGAGCTCGCCATGCCGAAGCTCGCCGTGCGATTCAACTACGACAACGTGATGGAGCGGGCGGTCGGAAACGAAGGGCTGCGCCCGCAGGAGATCGCTCCCGACGCAGGCGCGGCGGCCCTACGGGCATTCCGCAAAAGGGTGGATTCGGGCGAGATCGGTTTCCCGCGCCTGGGTGAGGACCGCACCACGGTGCGCGCTATCGCGGAGTTCGCGGAGGACCTGCGGGGCGATGTGGACGACGTCCTGGTGGTGGGCATCGGCGGCTCGGCGCTGGGCGCCTACGCGCTGGACGTGGCCGTGCGCGGCCCGCATCCGGTGCAGACCGTCCCCGGCGGCAAGCGCAACAGGCGGACGCGCGAGCCCCGGCCGCGGCTGGTGGTGCTGGACAACGTGGATCCCGGCTTCGTCGCCGCCGCCCTGGAGCGGCTGAACCCCAAGCGCACCGTCGCCTGCGTGATCGCCAAGTCGGGCTCGACAGCGGAGACACTGGCGACCTTCCTCATCGTCCGCGAATGGCTGGCGGCGGCGCTGGGCCGCAGGACGCGCGAGCGCATCATCGCGGTCACCGACGTGCACAAGGGCGACCTGCTGCAGGTGGCCAAGCAGGAGCAGTACCCGCTGTTCTTCGTGCCCGCCAATGTGGGCGGGCGCTTCAGCGTCTTCTGCCCGGTCGGGCTGGTGCCGGCGGCCCTCATCGGGCTGGACATCGGGCGCCTGCTGCGCGGCGTGCGCGACGCCACCGTCGCCTGCTGGTCCGAGACGCTCGCCGACAATCCCGCGCTGCAATCGGCGCTGGTCCACCATGCCCTCGACACCCGCCGCGGCAAGAAGATCGAGGTCGTCTTCCCCTACTCGCAGTATCTGTGGGGCGCGGCCTTCTGGTACCGCCAGCTGTGGGCGGAGAGCCTGGGCAAGCGCGTCAACCGCCGGGGCGAGACGGTGGAGACCGGCCAGACCCCAGTGGCGGCCCTGGGCGTCACCGACCAGCACTCGCAGCTCCAGCTCTACATGGAGGGCCCGCGCGACAAGATGGTGACCTTCTGGCAGGTGGAGAAGCCGCGAGTGGAGCTGCGCATCCCGCGGGACTTTTCCAAGTTCGATTCCTTCGGCTACCTGGGCGGCAAGACCCTGGGCGCGCTGCTGGCGGCGGAGCGCCGCGCCACCGAGGCGGCGCTGACCGAGGCGCGCCGTCCCAACTGCCGCTGGACCCTGCCCAAGGTGGACGAGTACACGGTCGGCGCCTTCTTCCAGATGCTGGAGTTCCAGACCGCCTTCGCGGGCGAGCTCTACGGCGTGGACGCCTTCGACCAGCCGGGCGTCGAGTTGGGCAAGAAGCTCACCTACGGCCTCATGGGCCGCAAGGGCTACGAGGAGCTGGCCAAGAAGCTGGCGGCGCGCTGACCCCGCCGGCTCCTATTTTGGTTGCGCCGCCACTACGGCCGGCTTCTGCAGCGGCAGCCACAACCTGCGCAGCAGGCGGAACAGCTCCCCGGTCGGCTTCTCCATCATTTCAAACGTCTGAGTGTTGCTGCGCTCCTTGGGCGTCATCGCCTTGAGTTTGTCGTCCACCTCGAAGGCGAACAGGCCGAAGTTGCGGTCGGCGGTGTCCAGGCGCACGCCGCTGTACTCGCCGGTGAGCCCCCAAGTCACGTTGACTCCGGCGCCCATGCCGCGGGTCATTGAACGCACCGAAGCCAGCGGGATCTCGAAGGTGTCGGTATCGTCCTCGGACTTGAAGCTGAGCTTGTCGGCGGTGACGGTGAGGACGCCGCTGCAGCCTCCTGCGCGATGCTGGTGGAAGGCATGCACCGTGAGCGGCAGCGCCGGCATCGGCTTGGGGATGGCCTTCAGCACCACAAAAACCTTGGCCGGGGAGCCGTCCTTGACCTCCAGCGGGCGGATCAGGTCTTCGAACCCTTCCTTGGTGAACTTAAGCTCGTGCGTGCCCGGAGCGACGTCGAGAGTGAGGGGACTCTTGCCCATGCTGGCGCCGTCGAGGAGCACCTCGGCGGCGGGAGCGTCGGTCTTCACTCGCACCGTGGTATCGGCCAAGAGGGGCGCGGAGAGCAGCATGACCAGCAGGATGGCGTTCATCGCGTCACCTTCTCTTTCGCCACCTCGGCCACGATCTTCTCCACCGCCTGCTCCTGCAGTTCGTTCAGCAGCGGCTTGATGTTGGCCGGGTCTTCCAGTTGCCATTCCTCGGAGGTCTTCTTGAGCTCGTTCTCCTGGGTGATGGCCTTCTGCCAGACCTTCTTGCCGTTGCGGTCGAGGAGCTTGATGTAGCCGGTGAGATAGACGTTTTTGCCGGGCGCGGCGCCGTAGGCCGCGAGGAAGACCAGGAGCACCCCGTCGGCCTTCAGATCGGCCGGCATGGGCGGGTTCTTCTTGTCCCAGAGGGTGGGGAAATCCAGCTTGTCGGCCTCGGTGGCCATGCGCCAGCGGGCGCGCTTGTCGGCGGTGAGCGCATCCATCAGGTCATAGCGGAGGTTGGCGGCCAGGTCGTAATCGGGCACGTCCACGAACTTGAACTCGAACTTGTTGAAGAAAACGCGGTACTGCCAGCTCCACAGGCTGAAGTAGGTGGACTTCTGGTAGACGCTGACCACGATCTCCGGCTCGGCCGCCAGCAGGGCCGTGGGAGCCGCCAGGATGAAGAGGAGAAGAAAGACGGGTCGCTTGCGCATGAGGCCTCCAGGATGGGCGTTGGGGCCGGTGCCGAGCAGGGGAAGGGTCGGCCCGCGCAGCCTAGCACACCGAGGCCGGCTTGGTAAGTGAGGTTACTTCTGCAGGAACATCTTGACCGCGGTGGCTGCCAGGAATAGGGCGAAGACTTTTCGCAGCATGACCGACGGCATCTGCTGCGCCCACAGGCCGCCGAAGTATCCGCCGACGAAGATGCCCAGGGCCATGAGCAGACCGATCTTCAGGTCGGCGTGCCCGGCCTTGTAATAAGCCATGAAGGCGAGCAGCCCGGTGGGCGGCAGCAGCATGGCCAGCGACGTGCCCTGGGCGTTGTGCTGGCTCATGCCGAAGGCGTACACCAGGATGGGGACCATCAGCACGCCGCCGCCGACCCCGACCAGACCTGAAAAGACGCCCACCAGCAGACCCGCCAGCACCGCCAGCAACAGGATCATCGTCCGCTCCTCCACCGCGGCGGCATTGTACGGGCGTGGGGCCCAAAACGGAAAGGCTTGCCAGGGGTACAGGCAGCACGTCACAAGGCTGGTTGATGGCGGTCACGGAAAAAGAAGCGGCCCCGCCCCATAGTCATCCAATCTCAAGAGGAGAATGACGAATGCCTACCGCCATCCAATCCAGCTTTCCCACCTCTGTCAACATCCCTGAGACCAAGCGCCAGGAGGTGATCGCGCTGCTGAACGCGCGCCTGGCCGACACCATCGACCTGAAGACCCAGGCCAAGCAGGCCCACTGGAACGTCAAGGGCAAGGACTTCTTCCAGCTGCACGAGCTGTTCGACCAGATCGCTGCGCACCTGGACGCGCAGGCCGACCTGATCGCCGAGCGCGCCACGGCGCTGGGCGGCACCGCCCTGGGGACGGCCCGCATCGCCGCCGCCACCTCCGTCATCAAGGAGTACGACCTGGAGGCGGTGGAAGGCCTGCAGCACGTCCGGGCGCTCTCCGACCGGCTGGCGCGGCTGGCCAACGGCGCCCGCGAGGCCATCGACCGAGCCGCCCAGTTGGGAGACCAGGGCACGGCCGATCTGTTCACCGAGATCGTCCGCGACGCCGACAAGGACCTCTGGTTCCTGGAAGCGCACCTGCAGGGCTGAGCTCGAACTCGTCAACCTGGTAACGCCGGCGAGACGCCGGCGTTACCTTTTGCAGGCCCCGGCGGCCCTCCTCACTGGCTTCGCCGTCAGCTCGCCGATCAGCGAATCCAGCTTCGCGAATAGGGCGGAATTGCCCTGGCGTGGATACGCAGCCAGCTTCTCGCGGTAGCTATCCAGGTTGAACAGGAAGGCCTCGACCGTCTCCTCGCGCAGCCTCTGGGCGTGCGCGCCGTAACCCATCTGCTCGACGAAGATAGCGTTGAACGCCTGCTCGAACTGGTGCTTCACGGGTACGGCCAGGTAGGGCTTGCCCAGGTGCAGCGCCTCGCTCAGCAGGGAGAAGCCGGCGTTGGCGATCACCGCACGGCAGGTCACCAGGTCCTTCAGGAATCCCTCGACCGAAGCTTTCTTGAACAGCAGGTTGCCCTGCTCCCCCTCCTTGCCGAAGCCGTAGCAGGTGAAGGCATCGCGCACACCCGCGAGCAGCTCCGCCAACGCGGGGGCAGGCGAGGTCACGTACACCAGCACCCGGCCGGCGTCCGAAGGAGCGGCCTCCAGGATCTCGCGCCGCAGGATCGGGGGGAAGACCCAAGTCCGCGGGTGCCGCACCGGCGGGGTGAAAAAGGAAAGCACCAGGTAGGCGTCGGCGTGCGGGGTCATCAGCCGGGTGACTGCCTTGGCCACCGCTGCCTCCCGGCGGTACTGCCGCGGGTAGGTAACATCGGCGTGCACCAGGCAATGCTGGTTGTCGATGGAGATGACCGGCAGGCGCTTGTGCCGGGCCGCGTGGCACGACAGCGGCTCGAAGTCGGTGCAGACCACGTCGATGCGCCATTCATCCATCAGCCCGAGCAGCTTGCGGAAGCTGCGCGCCGCCCGCGGCAGCGCCGCCAGGTTCTTCGCCGCGGTGCGCCGGTAGCGCACCCGGTTGTTCACGTAGGCAAAGCGCAGGCCGAAGATCTCGGTGACTTCGAACTCCTCGCCCAGGCTCGCCAACCCGCGGTCGAAGGAGACGACGTGGACCGTGTGTCCGGCGCCGGCGAGGTGCCGGATGATCTCCCGGGAGCGGGTGGAGTGGCCCGCGCCTTCGCCGTTGACCCCGTAAAGGATGTTGGCCATGGTTCAGGCGCCCAGCACCGCCCTGAGCGCGGCCTGCAGGTCGGGATGCTGAAAGCGATAGCCGCTGGACTTCAGCACCGCCGGGTCCACCCGCTGGCTGGAGAGCAGGAGCGCCTGCCCCATCTCTCCGAACACCAGCCTCACCATGAAAGCGGGTACGGGGAAGATCGCCGGCCGGTGCAGCACCTGGCCCAGGATGCGGGTGAACTCGGCATTGCTGACGGGGCTGGGCGCAACGGTGTTCACCGGGCCGCGAACCGTGTCGGTGGAGAGGGCATGCAGGATGGCGCCGGCCACGTCGGCGATGGAGATCCAGCTCATCCACTGGTGTCCGCTGCCGAGGCGGCCACCCACGCCCATTCGGAACGGCGTCAGCATCTGCTTGAGGGCCCCGCCGTGGCGGCTCAGGATGACGCCGAAGCGCAGGTTCACCACGCGGATGCCGGCGCGCGAGGCCGGCTCGGTGGCCGCTTCCCATTGCTGCGCCACCTCGGCGAGGAAGTCATTGCCGGCGCCCGAGGTCTCGTCCAGCAGCTCATCCGCGCGATCGCCGTAATAACCGATGGCGGAGGCCGAGACCAGCACCCGCGGCTTCCGTTCCAGCCTCGACAGGGTGGCCGCCAGGGTCTGCGTCCCCTGTACCCGGCTGTTGAGGATGCGCGCCTTCTTGGCGGCGGTCCAGCGCCCCATGATGGTCTCACCGGCCAGGTGGACGGCGGCCTCGCAGCCCTCCAGCGCCGCCGGGTTCAGCGCTCCCGATGGGTCCCACTGGACGTCCGGTGGCGCCGCCGCACGCCGCACCAGCCGGCTGACCTGGTGTCCCTCGCCCTGCAGCGCCGGGATTAGGGCCGAGCCCACCAGTCCCGTTGCTCCTGTGACCGCGATGCGCATGGCGCGTAACCTACTCCACCGCCGGCAGACACGCAACTGCCGCAGAGAGCCGCTCCGGACGCGCAAACCCGCCCTCTCCAGCCCTGCGGCTATAATGAAGCATGGCGACGCTTCGCCACCAGATCGCGACCAACGTCTTGACGGTCACCAAGTTCCGCGACCTGCTCAAGCGGGTGCGCACCAACCGTCCCAACGACGATCTGGACATCATCCGCAAGGCCTACGACTACTCTCTCCGCAACCACACCGGCCAGAGCCGCGCCTCCGGCGAGCCCTACCTGGTCCACCCGCTGGAGGTCGCCACGGTGCTGGCGGAGATGAAGCTCGACCCCACCGCCATCGCCGCCGGCCTGCTGCACGACGCGGTCGAAGACACCAACGTCACCATCGAGGACATCCAGCGCGAGTTCGGCGACCAGGTGGCGCACATCGTCGAGGGCGTCACCAAGATCTCCAAGCTCGACTTCGCCAACAAGGAAGAGCGCCAGGCGGAGAACGTGCGCAAGATGGTGCTGGCCATGGTGGACGACATCCGCGTGGTCCTCATCAAGCTGGCCGACCGGCTGCACAACATGCGCACCCTGGAGCATCTGCCGCCCGAGCGCCAGGCGCTCATCGCCAAGGAGACCCTGGAGATCTACGCTCCCATCGCCCACCGCCTGGGCATGGGCAAGATCCGCGGCGAGCTCGAGGACCTGGCCTTCAAGTACGTGGATCCCATCGGTTACAAGCAGATCCACGACGCCGTCGAGGCGCGCCGCAAGAAGGGCGAGCAGTTCCTGGAGCAGATCGAGGGCGTCGTCCGGGAGAAGCTCAAGGAGATGGGCTTGGACGCCAAGGTGGAGTACCGCATCAAGCGGCTCTACAGTGTTTACGCCAAGCTGCACCGCCAGCGCATCAACGTGGACCAGGTCTACGACCTGCTGGCCATCCGCATCATCACCAAGTCGGTGCGCGACTGCTACGCCGCGCTGGGCGCCATCCACAACCAGTGGCGGCCGGTCCCGGGGCGCATCAAGGACTTCATCGCCATGCCCCGGCCCAACCTCTACCAGTCCCTGCACACCACAGTCATCGCCGAGAACGGCACGCCCTTCGAGGTGCAGATCCGCACCGAGGACATGCACAAGATGGCGGAGGAGGGCATCGCTGCCCATTGGAAGTACAAGGACGGCTCGCCGGTCACCGCCCGCGACGAGCAGCGCCTGGCCTGGCTGCGGCAGGTGGTGGAATGGCAGCGCGACGTCACCGACCCCAACGAGTTCCTCTCCACCCTCAAGATCGATCTCTATCCCGAGGAGGTCTACACCTTCACGCCCAAGGGGAAGGTCGTCATCCTGCCGCGCGAGGCCACGCCCGTGGACTTCGCCTACACCATCCACACCGAGGTGGGTCACACCTGCGTGGGCGCCAAGGTGAACGGGCGCATCGTGCCGCTGCGCTACAAGCTGCGCAACGGCGACATCGTGGAGATCCTCACCCAGCCGGGACACGCGCCCAGCCGCGACTGGCTGGGCTTCGTCAAGTCCAGCCGCGCCCGCAACAAGATCCGCCACTGGATGAACATCCACCAGCGCGAGCGCGCCATCGAGATCGGACGCAAGCTGATCGAGAAGGAGGCGCGCAAGTACCGCGTCTCGCTCAAGGACATCACCGAGCAGCAGTACCAGAGCGTGGCCAGCGACTATGGCCTGGGCCGGCCCGACGACCTGATGGCGGGCATCGGCTACGGCAAGTTCTCCGCCCGGCAGGTGCTGGGACGGCTGGCGCCCGCCACCACCGGCGCCGAGCCCGCGGAGGAGTCCACCGGCGTCGCCAGCGTGGTGCGGCGCGTCTTCGGCGGAGGCCCGGCGGGCGCGCTCAAGGTCACCGGGCAGGACGACCTGCTGGTCTACCGAGCGCGCTGTTGCAACCCCATCCGCGGCGAGGAGATCGTCGGCTACGTCACCCGCGGCAAGGGCGTGGCCGTGCACTCCAAGAACTGTCCCAACGTCACCAACCTGATGTACGAGGTGGACCGCCGGATCTCGGTAGAGTGGGCGCGGGAGAGCGGCAAGCCCGGCACCTACCCGGTCAAGCTCACCGTCTACTGCGACGACCGCGCCGGCATGCTGAAGCAGATGACCGCCATCATCAGCGACGAGAACACCAACATCCGCAACATCGAGGCCCGCACCGCCGACGGCCACGCCACCATCGACCTGGTCATCGAGATCGAGGACCTGAAGCACCTGGACCGCATCGTGGGCGGCATCCGCAAAGTGCCCGGCGTCCGCGACGTGCAGCGCGTGCAGAAGGTCTAAAAGCGAACCACAGAGGACACAGAAGCCCTTTCCTCTGTGGCCCTCTGTGTCCGCTGTGGTTAAATCTTTTCTTTCGCACGGAGGACTCATGCGCGACGTCATCGCCACCGCCAACGGCCCCGCGGCCATCGGGCCCTACTCGCAGGCCATCAAGGCCAACGGCTTCGTCTTCGTCTCCGGCCAGATCCCGCTGGACCCGGCCACCATGCAGCTGGTGGAGGGCGGCATCGCCCAGCAGACCGAGCGCGTGCTCAAGAACCTGCAGGCCATCCTGGCCGCCGCCGGCACCAGCCTGGACCGGGCGGTGAAGACCACCGTGTTCCTCAAGGACATGGGCGAGTTCGCCGCCATGAACGAGGTCTACGCGCGCTTCTTCCCATCGGCGCCGCCGGCCCGCGCCACCGTCGAGGTCGCCCGCCTGCCCAAGGACGTGCGGGTGGAGATCGACGTCGTGGCGCTCGCCTAGCTGCACGCCAGTTAGGCCTGTCCTGCCGGAGCGGGCGAAGAAGCCATTGCCCGGCGCCATATCCATCGCCCGGTGCGGAAGACCACCAGCACCGCCAACAGCACTGTTCCCGCCCACACCAAGCCCACCGGCAGGGCGAAGAGCACTACGATCATCGCGTCCGCATAGTGAGCCAAGCCCCAGCGCATGTCTTCCCAGGCGCCGCGGATGGTCTCCAGCGGACGCCAGCGCACCGGCTCGGAAGGCGCTGCCGTCAGCCTCAGGGTCACAGCGATGGTCGCCATCTCCACTTGTCGCGACAGCGACTTCATCTCTCCTTGCAGGCGTTCGATGCGGCCGCGCACGTCCGCCAGCCGCTCTGCCACCGAAAGGGTGTCCTTGATGGCCCCGGAACGCTGCATGATGGCCAGGTAGCTAGCCTCCTCGGCGCGGAAATTGCGCAGGTTGGCTCCCATGTCCACGAAATCAGCCGTGCGGTCGTCGGCGGTAGCCGATTCATTGCCCCGCTCGTCGCTCAGCTTGCGCAGGGCTGCGCGGGCCTCGTCGAATCGTGCCGACGGCACGCGTACGTGCACCGAGGCTGAGCCACGCACCAGTTCCGAACGCTCTACCCACCCACCCAGATCTGCAGCCAGCTGTTCCGCGGTTCGCAGCGCCGCGGCGAGATCGCCGACCACCAGGTCGAGCGTCGCCCGGCGCACCACCATGCGCTCAGCGGCATGGACTTTCCCAGTTGTTGCGCCGCTCGGGGCAAAGCTTGCAAGTTGTTCGTCAGACGCCTGCAAGACGCCTGCCGCGCCCCGCGGGCGCAGCAGGCTGGGGGTTGATATCGCCACCAGCAATGCCATCAGGCAAAAACCTGCCAAACCCCAGAACACCGCCCTCTCAAACAAGGGCTTCTTCTGAACCACAGCCGTGCTTTCCATGCTTCCTCCTTCCGCCGTATTCAGAACGGCGTAACTCACCGGCCTTGCACGCCAAAACCGGGCAGACGCTCGCAGGAGGGTTCGGGTGGGGACTGCGGGAGGGTAGGGGATGAACTCTGGGAGGACGGGATTATGCCATTGAAGCAGCTGGAAGCCTACTTCTTCTCGGCGTGCTCGGCGGTGAAGGATGACACTGGGGTTGTCTCCGGTTTCTCCCCGCGGAAGACCCGCGAGATGCCGCGCACCAGCCGCCGCATGGGTAGCTCGCCGCGCTCGTCCACCAGGAACAACTCTCCGATCTTGCTGGAGCGGTAGAACCACCGCTTTAGCATGGCCAGGTGCTCCATCCGCTCGGCGGCCGAGAACTGCGGGGCTGGTGGAGCGGTCGCCAGCGCCTGCTCGATGCGCGATTCCATCGAGACCATCTTCCCTTCCTTCTGCTGCAGCGGGAAGGTGAGCGGCTCGGCCACGCACCCGCCCTGCACGCGGAACAGCGCCACCGCGTCCGGCTCCGCCGAGGGCTGCACCACGAGGCCGCTCACCTGGTCCAGCCGGCGCACGATCTCCGGCAGGTGGGCGACACCCCGGACTTTTTCGATGCGCTGGTGGATGGCGGCCGCGCCCTCGAACTCCAGCGCTGCCGCCGCCTGCTCCCGCTGCTCCTCCAGTTCGCGCACCAGCGACCGGCCTGAGCTATCCAGGAAGGCCTGCACCCGCGCCACCTCGGCCCTGTACTGCTCGTCGGTGCAGCCCCTGAAGCAGGGCGCCAGGCACATCTTCATCTCGGAATAAATGCAGCCGGGATACTGCGGGTCGGGATCCAGGTCGAAATCGCAGCGGCGCATCTTGAACAGGTCGAGCGCATCGTTGAGGAACTTCTCCGCCGCCGCGCGTGAGGGGAACGGCCCGTAGTAGAGAGACTTCTCGCCGCGCACGATGCGCCGCGTGACGTAAGCGCGCGGGTAAGGGTTGTCGAGGTTGCAGCGCACCAGCGGCGCCAGCCGCAGCTTCATCCGCTCCCGGTACTTCCCGGGAAGGAGCTGCCGCAGGGTGCGATAGAGCAGGAAGACCGACTCGAAATCCGACCCTGACGGCGTGTACTCGACGCGGCGGACGCGCTCCCGCAGGTTCAGCCGCTTGGAGCCTTCCTCGGGCGCGCCCAGCAGCCGCTCCAGCCGCCGCCGCAGGTTCGCCGTCTTGGAGATGTACGGCTCCGCTGCGCCCTCGCCCCGCAGCACGAACACCGCGGGCGCCGCCGGCAGCGCCGCGAAAAGCTCCTGGTCACGTCCCGGGTCGAACTCGACCGAATGCTGCATTCAAGCCCATTCTATGCGGTCGCGCAGGTTCCTTCGTGTGGAATAGCCTGCCGAAGGAACTCAGGTTATAGTTCGCTCATGCGGAAGCTTGTTCCGGCGCTGCTATTGCTGGCCCTGGCATCGCCCCTTTTTGGCCAGAAGCTGAAGAAGGAAGAGAAGACGCTGCTTGAGTACCGCCCCGCCCAGAAAGTGGAGAGCAAGGACCTGCAAGCCTCCATCGCGCGCAGCGACTGCCTGAGTTGGAACCTGGGGGCGTCGCTGGAGAGCGTCCTGCGCCGCCAGGGGATCGCGCAGCTCGACCAGAAGCACTGGGTCACCAAGATCTACGGCGGCGAGGTCTGCCGCTCCGACTGGATGCCCTTCGACCAGCTGCAGCGCTCGATCGACGGCGACTATGCCCTCGACAGCGGACGCAAGGTCCGCCTCGTCACCCGCTACATCGTGGGCGCGCCCACCGAGATCGGCGAGTTCATCGTGGCCGTCCGCGACGGCCCCTCGCCGGTCCTGTACTGGCGCCAGCGGCCATACCTTGCGGTGGGCGTGGTCTACGACGAGTGGGTGGCGCACACCGGCCAGCGCTGGTTCGAGGTGCAGGAGATCACCCTGCTCGACCCCGCCCAGCCCGAGGACAGCGACCGCCGCACCATTACCTTCCTCCGCTCCCGCGACAGCGTGAGCGACATCAACGGCGTGCTCTACGTGAGCGCCAACACCAGATAACCACAGAGGACACAGAGGACCAGTGAGGTCTTCCTCTGT
>CAYTPH010000007.1:0-7717 GCA_964439635.1 uncultured Terriglobales bacterium | reverse complement strand
CGCCAACACCAGATAACCACAGAGGACACAGAGGACCAGTGAGGTCTTCCTCTGTGGTTGCTGTTTACTTCCCGATGCAGAACGAGCTGAAGATCAGGTTCAGGATGTCGTCCGCCGTGGTCGCGCCGGTGATGGTGTCCAGCGCCCGCAGGGCGTTGTAGAGGTCCAGCAGCAGCATCTCGTGGGGGAAGTCGCTCTTGACCGCGGCGGTCGCGGCGCCCAGCGCGGTGAGCGCGTCATGCACCAGCTGCTCGTGGCGGAGGTTGGTGAGGAACCCCGCCTCCGGTTGCGCCCCGGACTCGCCGCCGAAGTGACGCAGAATCTCCCCCCGCAGCTCCTCGATGCCCTCGCCGGTCACTGCAGAGGTGCGGATCCTTGGTGCCGTCGACCGTCGACCGTCGACCGTCGGCAGGTCGACCTTGTTCTCTACGAACACCGCTCTCTGCCCCGCCGTCCTCTCCATCAGCTCGCGGTCTTCCTCCGTCTGCCGCTGCGAGGCGTCCAGCACCACCAGCACCAGGTCGGCGTCGGCGACCGCCTCCCACGACTTGCGGACGCCGATGGTCTCCGCCTCATCGTGCGTCACCCGGATGCCGGCGGTATCCACCAGCCGCACCGGGATGCCGCCCAGCGACACCGTCTCCGTCACCAGGTCCCGCGTGGTGCCGGGCGTGGCGGTCACGATGGCCCGCTCCCGCTCCACCAGCCGGTTGAACAGCGACGACTTGCCCACGTTCGGCCGCCCCACGATGGCCAGCGTAAGTCCCTCGTGCACCAGGTTGCCGTACTCGAACGATCCCAGCAGCGCCTGCAGCGGCGCCTGCACCTTCCCCATCCGCTCGAGGATCTCCTCCGACGGCATCACCTGCACGTCGTCCTCAGCGAAGTCGATGCCCGCTTCCAGCCGCGCGATCAGCTGTACCAGCTCCTGCTTGATCGGCTGCAGGCGCTTGGAAAGCGCGCCTTCGAGCTGCTGCGCCGCCACCTTGGCCTGGAACAGGGTCTGCGATTCGATCAGGTCGCGGACCGCCTCCGCCTGGGTCAGGTCGATGCGCCCGTTGAGGAAGGCGCGCATGGTGAACTCGCCGGGCTCGGCCAGCCGCGCGCCGCGCTCGAGCGCCAGCTCCACCGTGTGCCGCAGCACCACCGGCGAGCCGTGCGCCGAGATCTCTACGATGTCGTCGGTGGTATACGAATGCGGCTTCTGGAAGAAGGTGACGACGACTTCATCGATGCGCTCGCCCGTGGTGGGCTCCACCAGTTCGCCGAAGATGGCGCGGCCCGCCTCCAGCTCGCGCGGCAGCTTCAGCAGTGGCGCCGCGATGGTGCGCGCCTCCGGTCCCGCCAGCCGCACCACCCCGATCCCACCGCGCCCCGGCGGGGTGGCGATGGCCACGATGGTGTCGTCCAGGTGCACGCTGTGATTCTAGCGGCAGAGGCGCCCGCATCGCAGCCTTGCTACCGTACCGGCTCAATGCGAAAGTCGTAGCAGCCCGCCTCCAGGTCGTGCACCTGGATGTAGTCCACGCCCGGAGTGTCCAGCAGGCGCTGCACCGCCTCCTCGTGCCCGGCCTTCTCGACCACCGTCCGCGCCACCAGCGTCTGGCCCTTGCCGTAGGCGTTGAGCACCGCCCCGTGCGCCAGCAACTCTTGCGGATAGCCGGCTTCTTCGGCGTACCGCTCGCAGCCTTCGGCATGCACGAACACCGGCCCCGGCAGGGGGATGGTCTCGACGTTGAGGAAGGAGTTGTAGGTGAACAGGATGCGCGACTCCTCGCCGATCCTGAACGTGCGCAGGCAATGGCGGCACGGCCCGTATCCGGTCGCGGTCTCGAGGTGCGCCGGATGCCCATACATGGGCGCTTTCATGGTCGTACGCACCTTGTTGACAAGCCTGGTGGGAATGGCGACTGCGCGATAGTTCGACATCGAAACCCCGTCCTCCTGGTCCTGGACTGCCATCCAGCGCCGGATGACAGTCTCGCCGGACCGCCAGGGTCGCCGCCCTCCGCTTCTTGCGCTCAAACTCATTTTTCGAGGAGCGCCCCGCCCCGAGGTCACGTTACCGGCCGATTACTTCGGTTTGAGGATTCGCGCATATGTCCTAGCGCGCCGCCCGCCCGCAGGAGCATAGTGCACTCAGATTTGGGTGGGTTCCTGCGACGTACCAGTCGTGCCACACCCACCAGGGCGCGTCTACCACGCGCCCTATATTTTTGCCTCCGGTGGCGGCCGCCGCGGTTTCGTTGACTGCCCTCCGGAGTTGCTGTATTTTGCGGCCTACTGGCGCGTCCGGCGCGGGTTCTGGCCGACGCAGCTCCGCCAGCCGCACTCCCCGAAGGCCGGGCATGACTCCGCAGAGCGTAGGCCGCTACCAGATCATCGGCGAGCTGGGCAAGGGCGCCATGGGCGTGGTCTACAAGGCCACTGACCCCAACATCGGCCGCACCGTCGCCCTCAAGACCATGCGCTTGGACATCCACGGCATGGAAGCCGAGGAGATGCTGCAGCGCTTCCGCGCCGAGGCTCACGCTGCCGGCGTCCTCAGCCATCCCAACCTGGTCACCATCTACGACGCCGGCGAGCACGACCAGCACTTCTACATCGCCATGGAGTGCGTCGAGGGCGACACCCTGCAGAAGCTCATCCTCAAGCACAAGACCTTGCCGCTGGACCGCGTGATCTCCATCACCAGGCAGATCTGTGCCGGGCTGGATTACGCCCACTCCCACGGGGTCATCCACCGCGACGTCAAGCCGGCCAACATCATGGTGGCCCCCGACGGCACGGTGAAGATCATGGATTTCGGCATCGCCAAGGCGGGCGGCGGCGGACTCACCAGCACCGGCCAGGTGATGGGCTCGCCCACCTACATGTCCCCCGAGCAGGTGAAGGGACATCCCATCGACGGCCGCAGCGATCTGTTCAGCGTGGGCACGCTGCTCTACGAGATGGTCACGGGCGAGAAGGCTTTCGCCGCGCAGAACGTCACCACCATCATCTACAAGATCGTTAGCGAGGAGCCCAAGCCCCCCAAGGACGTCCACCCCGGGCTGGCGCTGGTGATCGCCAAGGCGCTGGCCAAGAAGCGCGAACAGCGCTTCCAGAAAGGCGTCGAGCTGGCCCACGCGCTGGAGAACTACAAGCGGGTGGTGCCGTCCGCGCCGACCCCGGTGGCCGTCTCCAAGCCCGCAACCGCGCCCGTGTCGTCGACCAAGACCGCCGCCGCCGCACCCGCTCCCGCGAAGGCAGCGATTCCGCCCGAACCGGCAGCGCCCAAGCCGGCGGCGGCCGTGCCTCCGAGCCGCGACACCGTGCCCATCGCCGCCCCACGAGATGCCTCCGGCTCCCAGCCCGTCCACACGCCCGCGGCAGCCTTGCCCATCCCGAAGCCCGCGCTCATCGCCGGCGGCGCCGTGCTCCTGCTGGCCATCCTCGCCGGCGCGGTGATGCTCACCCGCAAGTCTGAAGCTCCGGCGCCCGAACCCGTCGCCGCCGCGGAAAGCCCGCAGCCCACACCTCCATCGGCAGCCGAACCGTTAGCAATCCCGGCGGAAACGGCTGCGGCCGAATCCGCACCCACCGAGCCGGCGGAAGCAGCGCCCGCCCCGCCGGCACCAGCGCCCCGCCGAGTAGCGCCGACCCCGCCCAGGACCGCGACTCCTGCCGCGACCGCTCCCGCTCCGACGGTTCCCGCCGCACGCTCCGGCGATCTGCTGATCACTTCCAGCCCGTCGGGGGCCAAGGTCCAGATTGACGGCTGGAGCGAGGCGGCCTGGGTCACGCCCATGCGTACCCCCCAGCTCAGCTCCGGCCGCCATACCATCGCGGTCAGCAAGGCAGGATTCGGGACGGAGACGCGCACCGTCGAGGTCGCCGGCGGCCGCACCGGCTCGCAGAACTTCGAGCTCAAGGCGGGCGCTACTTCCCCGCCGCCAGCCACCCCGTCGGCTCCCACAAGCTCGAGTGCTGCGCCGGCGGCGCAACCTTCCTCCTCCAAGTCGCCCTTCGGCAAGATCAAAGGTCTGTTCGGCGGCGGCATCCCGGAGGGAAAAGGGATGCTGGAGGTGAAGACCAAGCCCAAGGGCGCCAGCGTCACCCTCAACGGCCGGCCCACCGCCCAGACCACCCCCTTCAAGCTCGCCCTCGACCCCGGCCCGCACACCATCTCCATCGGCATGACCGGCTACAAGACGGTGCGGCGCTCCTTCACCATCGAAAAGGGCAAGAGCCTGGAGATCGAGCAGCCGCTGGAGAAACAGTGATTGTGTGAGCGCGGGTCAGAGACCCGCGGCCGCACCCTCAGAACCAGCCCTTGCGCTTGAAGTACAGCAGGATGAGCGCGCTCGACAGCGCCATCAGCCCGCCCGCGAACAGCGCGCCCCAGCGGCTCTCCCCCCAGGGCACGTGCAGGTTCATGCCGAAGAAGCCGGTGATGATCACCAGCGGCAGCGCCACCGTCCCCCAGATGGTCAGCAGCTTCATGACCTCGTTGGTGCGGTTGGCCACCGCCGACAGGTAGATATCGAGCGAGCCGGTCAACAGGTCGCGGTAGCTCTCGATCAGGTCCAGGGTGCGCACCAGGTGGTCGTAGACGTCGCGCAGGTAGGGGTCCAGGTCGTCGCCCAGCAGCCCCTTCTCCTTGCGCATGAGGGCGTTCACCACCTCGCGCATGCCGGCGGCCACCCGCCGGAACTCGATCAGCTTGCGCTTCAGGTGGAAGATGCGGCGCAGGGTGATGGGGTCGGGCCGGTGCAGCACCACGCTCTCGATGTTGGCGGTCTCCTCCGCCAGCTCGTCCAGCCGGGGGATGTAGTCGTCCACCACCATGTCCACCAGGAAGTAGACGATGCGGTCCAGCCGCGCGACCTGGTCCTCTTGCGCCCGCCGCCGCACCCGCTCGATGACCGCGCACTCGCCCTTGTGGACGGTGACCAGGAACTCGCGCCCCAGGAAGACGTCGATGTCGTCGAAGACGATGGTCTGCTTGTCGCGGATGTTCTTCAGGACGGAGAAAGCGTAGGCTTCGTGGTCCTCCGTCTTGGCGCGCTGCGGCCGGTGGCGGCAGTCCTCGATCTGCAGCTCGTGCAGGCGGAAGCGCCGTGCCAGCTCGTCCAGGGCGGGGCTGTTGGGGTCGGCGACGTCGTACCACTCGACGCCGCTCAGCGGCTGGGTTGCGGGGATCTCGGCGGCTGCTCGCGCCATCGGCGGGAAGTATACAGAAGGTTGAGAGTCCAGGAGATCGAGGACGCTTGCTTTTGCTCGCGACTCGTAGCTCGCGACTACGCTCTGCGCTTCTGCGCCGCCTTGACCGCCGCTTCCTGCTCCTCCCACGGGCGCTTCTTCCGCTCCGGGGCCTCGCGGTCCTTCACCCGGTCATAGACATAAGCGTCGCTGACCGTGCCCAGGCCTTCGTTGTACAGGCTGGTGGCGCCCAGCGCCTCCTTCAGCTCCTCGCTGAAGTCGTGCAGCGCCTTCAGGTGGTCGGCGGTGGCCGGCACTTCAGTCTTGGTGGTCTTCAGGAACTTCTGGTAGCCGCGGTCGACCAGCTTGGAGATCTCGCCGGCGATCAGGTATCCGGGCTTGGCGAACACCTTCACCCCGCCGCCATTCTTCTCGATGGCCGCCGAGCAGCCGTTCTTCTTGATGAAGACGCGGCCGCTGGTCCCGGGCGCCTCCAGGATGTCGAAGCCGTGGTCGCGCAGGTACGCGACCGCGTCCTCGTAGCTTCTGGTCTGGGTTTTTGCCATAAGTGATGTTCAGTGCCGGGTCCCGGCCGCTGCCCCCACGGAGCCGTACGCGCTGCATACCATACCGCCGAATGGATGCGCCGTGGCCCGCGAGCAAACCACCTTTATAAACTAAATCCTGGGGCCACGCTCGTGAATCAGAGTAAGTGCGTTCCGTTTCAGGTACTTAGTGGGGGTTAACCGGCTTGGGTCTGCCCGCCAGATCGAAAGTACAATCCGCCCGTCCTTTGGTAACCGGGGAAGCCGTCCGGGCCGGCCACCGCTTGCTCGACCACGTCGGCAACACGCCCTTGCTGCGCCTCCAGCGCATCGGGGCCGAGCTGCCGGGGATCGAGATCTACGCCAAGGCGGAGTGGTTCAATCCCGGGGGCTCGGTCAAGGACCGGGCGGCGTCCGCCATCGTCTCCGACGCCGAGCGTAGCGGCAAGCTCCGCCCCGGCGTCCGCCTGCTCGACTCCACCAGCGGCAACACCGGCATCGCCTACGCCATGATCGGGGCCGCGCGCGGCTTTGGCGTCACCCTGTGCATGCCCGCGAACGCCTCCGCCGAGCGCAAGCGCATCCTGAACGCCTACGGCGCTGAGATCATCTATACCGATCCCGCCGAGGGCTCCGACGGCGCCATCCGCAAGGCCCACGAGCTGGTCGCCGCCGAGCCGGAAAAGTACTTCTACGCCGACCAATACTCCAACGACGCCAACTGGCGCGCCCACTACAACGGCACCGCGATGGAGATCTGGGGCCAGACCGCCGGGCGCGTCACCCACTTTGTGGCCACCCTGGGCACCAGCGGGACCTTCGTCGGCGTCACGCGGCGCCTGAAGGAGCTGAACCCGCGCATCCAGTGCATCTCCCTTCAGCCGGACTCCGCCTTCCACGGCCTGGAGGGGCTGAAGCACATGGAGACCGCCATCGTCCCCAGGATCTACGACCGCCGCCTGGCCGACCGCGACCTGGGCATCTCCACCGAGCAGAGCTACGCCATGGTCCGCCGCCTGGCGCGGGAGGAAGGCCTGCTGGTGGGCATCTCCAGCGGCACCGCCTTGGTCGGCGCCCTCCAGATCGCGAAGGAGATCGCTGGCCGCGGCGAGCAAGCGGTCCTGGTCACCGTCTTCCCAGACGGCGGCGACAAGTACCTGAGCGAAGAACGCGTGTGGAGCGATGAGTAAGAATCGGACCACCGAGGACACGGAGGCACACGGAGGAAGTCGGTTTTCCTCTGTGACCCTCTGTGTCCTCTGTGGTTAAGGGTTTTTCCGGATGCTCAAGATCAGCCAACGCGAGTACGAGCAACTTCGCCGCCACGGTGAGCAGACCTACCCGCACGAGTGCTGCGGGGTGCTGCTGGGAGTGGTGGACGGCGATTTGCGCGAGGTCCGCGAAGTGGTCCCCGCCGGCAACACCCGCCTCGACGCCCTGCACAACCGCTACAGCATCGACCCCCGTGATCTGGTCCGAATCCAGCGCCAGGCCCGCGAGCGCGGCCTGGACATCGTGGGCTTCTACCATTCGCACCCCGACCACCCCGCGCACTGGTCCCCGACCGACCTGGCCGAAGCCCACTGGCTCGGCTGTTCTTACGTCATCACCTCGGTGGAGAGCGGCCGCGCCGCCCAGACCAATTCCTTCGTCCTCGCCGGCGACACCGAGGAGAGCAAGCATTTCGTCGATGAGGAGATAGCGACCCTCAACACGGAGGACACAGAGGACACGGAGGAGCTAAAGGCTAACGGCTAAGGGCTAATGGCTTGACCCTGAATCAAACCCACGCCCCCGCGCATCCTTAGAAGCAGGAAACCTATGAGAGTCCACATCCCAACCCCCCTCCGGCAGTACGCCGGCAAGCAAGCCACCGTCGACGTCTCCGCCGCCACCGTGGGCGAGGCGCTCGAGCAGCTCACCTCGCGCCACGCCGAGCTGCGCAAGCACCTCTACACCGAGGACGGCAAGCTGCGCGCCTTCGTCTA
>CAYTPH010000006.1:0-23902 GCA_964439635.1 uncultured Terriglobales bacterium | reverse complement strand
ATGTGTTTGCGGATCTGTCCCGCCGACAGCAACATGCCCACGCCGAAGCCGTCCACCCCGGCGTTGTTGCTGATGGTGGTCAGATCCTTTACGCCCTTCTTCACCAGCGCGCGGATCAGGTTCTCGGGGTTGCCGCACAGCCCGAATCCCCCGATCATGATGCTGGCGCCGTCTCTGATGTCCCGTATGGCTTCTTCCGCGTTGGCTACGACTTTATTCATTGCTGACCTGTGGGGCCCGGGCCTCGGACCCGGACCGGCGGCGCGCAGCGCCGATACCAGTGCCCCGCGATTCTAATTACCCGTGCGCGCTCCGCGCAATTCTACGGGTTCGTGGGTCTGCCTTTTGCCTTTTGCCTGAGCCACGAACTTCCCCACCTCTCGCGCCGCGTTTTCCCTTCCCGCACTCTCGATCACGGCCACGACCGCGCTGCCCACCACCACCGCATCGGCGAATTTTCCCGCCGCGCGAAACTGTTCTTGAGTCGAGATGCCGAAGCCAACCGCGATGGGCAACTTGGTGTGCCGACGCAGCCGGCGCACCAATTCCCGCGCACCGGCGGCCAGCTCCTGCCGCGCCCCCGTCACCCCCGTCCGCGACACCGCGTACACGAACCCGCCGCTCGCTCGCGCGATCTTCTTCAGCCGCTCGTCGGTCGAAGTCGGCGCCGCCAGGAACACCGGCCTCAGGCCATGCAGTCGCATCTCCGCCGCGTACTCCCGTGACTCCTCGATGGGCAGGTCCACCACCAGCGCCCCATCGATTCCCGCCTGTTCCGCCCGCGTGCAGAACTGCCGCCAGCCCAGGCGGAGGATCGGATTCAGGTAGGAGAATACGATCAGCCCTGCCTCCGGCCGCCGCTTACGCAGCCAGGCGCCCGTCTCGAGCACCTTCTCCAGCGTGGTATCGCTCTGCAGCGCTCGCTCGCTGGCCCGCTGGATCACCGGCCCGTCGGCCAGCGGGTCGCTGAACGGCACCCCCAGCTCGATCACCGCCGCGCCCGCATCGATCGCCGCCAGCGCTACTTCCTTCGTCGTCTCCAGGTCAGGATCGCCGCAGGTCAGATAGACGATGAGAGCAGGCTTCTGTAGAAAGGCCAAGGGCATCGGAAGATTGTATCGCCGGACTGCCCGCGTTCCCGGCGATCACGGCGATGTCTTCGCGTAAGCCATCCCGTCCGGCCCCGCCCCGGTCTTCACCGACCGCCCCACTTCCAGCTTCTCCAGGTCGATCTCGACCACCTTGTCCTCGCCCGCCACGGCCACGTATGCCCGCTTCGGACCGCCGATCTGGATGCCGATCGGCACCCGGCCCAGCTTCAGCCGCTTCACCTCTTTGCGCGTCGCCGCCTCCAGCACGATCAACTCCCCCTGGGGCGGCTCCGGCCCCAGCTTCTGCGGGTCCGACACCAGCACATGCTTCCCGTCGGGCGTGAATTTCACCCGGATCGGCACCTTGCCGGCCGGCAGGGTCTCCTTCACCGTGTCGTTCGCCGTGTCGATGATGGCCATGCCCCCATCGGCCCGGGTTCCCACCCACAGCTCTTTCCCGTCCGCCGACAGGTCCATGCCCTCCGGCTGCTTGCCGGTGGCGATCTGCTTCACCTGCTGCGGCGGCGGGACATCCAGCTTGATGGCGGTCACGGTGTCCGACAGGATGTTCGCCGTGTACACCTTCTTCTGCTGGGGCGCCACCACCACCATGTGAGTGACGTTCTGCCCCGTCCCCATCACCCAGTCCACCTTCTCCGTCGCCGGATCGAACCGCGCCACCACCCGGCTGCCCTCGGCGGTGAACCAGATCTTCCCCTCCGACTCCCACAGCCCGTGCGGCCGCAGCAGCGGCGCCACGCTCACCTCCCGCGAGGTGCGCTTCTCCAGGTCGATGATGCTTAGGCTGCTCCCCGGCTGCTGCGCCCCGTAGTTGGCCACGTACACCCGCTTGCCGTCCACCGAGGCGATGCCTTCATGCGGTCCCACACCCGTCGGCACCGTCGCCACCACCTTCATCTCCGCCGGGTCCACGATCGACGCCGTGTTTGCCGCCTTGTTCAGCACCACCAGCCAATCGGCCTGCGCGACGCCCACCAGCAGCGCCACGGTCGCCAGCATCCTCGCGATTCTCATCCCCGCCTCCTCCCACCTGCCAGCTTCTCTGTCAGGATTCCCATATCTTTGTCGCCCCGGCCGGAAATATTGACCACGACCACGTCGGATTTCCGCATCCTGGGAGCGCGCCGTACGCACTCCGCCACCGCGTGCGCCGACTCAAGCGCCGGGATGATCCCCTCCGTCCGCGCCAGCAGCCCGCACGCCTCCAGCGCCTCCTCGTCCGTGGCGCTCACGTACTCCGCCCGTCCCGCCTCCCACAGCGCCGCGTGCTCCGGCCCGATCGCCGGGTAATCCAGTCCCGCCGACACCGAGTGCGTCTTGGCGATCTGCCCCGCCTCGTCCTGCAACACGTAGGTGTACGTCCCTTGCAGCACTCCCGGCGACGCCCCCTTCGCGCCCGCCGCCACCCGCGCTGCGTGCTCCCCCAGCTCCCCGCCACGGCCTCCCGCCTCTACTCCCACCAGCCCTACACCATTGTCCTTCACGAACTCGTGGAAGATACCGATGGCGTTCGACCCTCCGCCCACACACGCGATCACTGCCTTCGGCAGCTTGCCCGCGGCTTTGAGTACTTGCGCCCTCGCCTCTCGCCCGATTACCGACTGGAAGTCCCGCACCATCGTTGGGTATGGATGCGCCCCCAGCACGCTACCCAGCAGGTAGTGTGTGGTGCGCACGTTCGTCACCCAGTCTCGCATCGCCTCATTGATGGCGTCTTTCAACGTGCGTGACCCCGAATCCACGCCCCGCACCTCCGCCCCCAGCAACCGCATGCGGAAGACGTTCAGCTCCTGCCGCCGCATGTCTTCCGTGCCCATGTACACCACGCACTCGAACCCAAACAGCGCGCACACCGTGGCCGTAGCCACTCCGTGCTGCCCCGCGCCCGTCTCGGCGATCACTCGCGGTTTCCCCATCCGCTTCGTGAGCAGCGCCTGTCCCAGGCAGTTATTGATCTTGTGGGCGCCCGTGTGCAGCAGGTCTTCGCGCTTCAGGTAGATCCGGGCCCCGCCCAGCTTCTTCGTAAGCCTTTCTGCGAACGTCAGCGGCGTCGGCCTGCCCGCATACTCCTTTAACAGCCGCTCGAACTCCTTCCTGAACACCCGGTCCTTCTTCGCCGCCTCATATTCCCGCTCCAACTCCTCCAAGGCGGCCATCAGCGTCTCCGGGACATACCTTCCCCCGTAAGCGCCGAATCTGCCGGGATCTGATTGTTTCACTAGACGCTTCATTTCGATTCTTGTCGCCCTGCGAAGTGAGCGCGACCCGAGCGGCGCGAGGGAGCGCGAGCGGCGCAGGGCGACATCTTCTGCGGCGCGGCCCGTCAGGGCCGCGCCGCCGCCTTCGCCGCCTCCACGAACGCCCTCACCTTGGCCGCATCCTTCTTCCCCGGCTCGCTCTCCACGCCAGACACTACGTCCACTCCCCAGGGTCGCAACGTCGTGATCGCTTGTGCCACGTTCGCTGGTGTCAACCCGCCTGCGACCACAAGCTTGTACCTCTTCGCATACATCTTCAGTAGCCACGCCGCCGCGTCCCAGTCGTATGCCTTCCCGGTGCCGCCCCGTTTGGCTGAGGTACTTGAATCGGCAATGAGTGCTTCGAATTCCTTGCTGGCTTTAGCTCCGAACAACTCACCCGCAATGGAGTTTTCCAGTGTGTTCATCGGCACGGCACGGTAGATTCTCAAGTTCTTGCCGACAAGCCTCCGCAACTCGAAGATCGAATCTGCGTCCTCATCCCCGTGTAGCTGCACTGCGGTCAAGCCGGCCGTCTTTACCGTGTCCAGTACGATGTCTGGTCTCTGGTTCACGAACACTCCGACCTTCTCGATCTCCTTCGGCAGCTCCGCGATGATCCGCTTCGCATCCTTCGGACTGATCCGTCGCGGACTCGGCGCGAACACGAACCCCAGCGCGTCCGCCCCGGCCTCCACCGCCGCGCGCGCATCCTCCACATTCGTCGTCCCGCAGACTTTTACCCACATTAGAAGAACTCGATTGTCATCCTGAGCGATGTCCCGGAGGGACGAGCGTGAGGACCTACAGCTCGCGTCGAGGAGCGAGCCCCACGTAGTGGGGCGGCCTTCGCCGAAGCGCTAGTCCTTCGTCCCTGCTGCCCACTCGCCTACTCCCATCGCTCCCAGCCCCGGTGCCTTGCTCTCCGCGATCAGCCGCCGCAGCGACTCTTCCGGCGACTCCGCACGCATCAGTGTCTCCCCGATCAGGAATCCCTGGTACCCCACCGCCCGCAGCCGCCGCACGCTCTCCGCGCTGGCGATGCCGCTCTCCGCCACTCGCACCGCGCTCGGCGGGATCAGCGGCCCCAGCCGCAGCGCCGTGTTCAGGTCCACCTCGAAGGTTTTCAAGTCGCGGCTGTTGACCCCGATCAGGTTGCAGCCGATATCCAGCGCCCGCTTCAGCTCCTCCTCGCCGTGGACCTCCACCAGCGCGTCCAGTTCGTGCTCTGCCGCCTGGGCCCGCAGGTGGATCAGCTCCGACTGCTGCAGCGCCGCCACGATCAGCAGCACCGCGTCCGCGCCGTGCGCCGCCGCCTCCAGGATCTGGATCTCGTCCACGATGAAATCTTTGCGCAGCACCGGCAGCCGGCTCGCCGCCGCCGCCTCCACCAGGTCGCTCAGCGACCCCTGGAACGATTCCTCCTCGGTCAGCACCGACAGTGCTGCCGCTCCCGCCTGCTCGAATCCCAGCGCCAGCGCCGCCACGTGCAGCGTTCCCCGCATCACGCCCTTGGACGGCGACGCCTTCTTGATCTCCGCGATCACCGCCGGTCCAGCGGCCGACACCTCCTCGATCCGCCGCCGGAACCCCCGCGACGGATGCGCATCCGCCCGCCGCTCCAGCTCGCGCACGTCCAGCGTCCGCTTCAGCTCCGCCACCCGCCGCCGCGCGTTCGCCACCAGATGTTCCAGCGTCACCATGGCCCCGGAGTATATACCGCGCAAACCGCCCCGTTCCCGGGCTGCGGCTTGTCGCGGAAAAGCCCTGTGCTACTCTTTGCCCCACCGTGCGTGCCTTCGAAAAAGCGCCCCCCGAGGTCGAGGAGATCCTCTCCAAGCCCATCCGCCAGCTCGGCCTCAAGCTGGAGGGCTCGCCCATCGAGCGCTTCGTGCAGCAGCTCTACCGCGAGCTCGAGCGCAAGGGCATCAAGCGCTTCCGCCCCAAGTGCTACCTCACCGACGAGTGGGGGTGCCCCTCCGAAGAGCCTGTCATCGGCGTCCCTTTCTATCTCGCCGACCCCAAGCTGCAGCGCCTGGAGCGCGAGATGAACGACCTCGAGGATTCCCGCCAGATCATGATGTACCTCCGCCACGAGGCCGGGCACGCCTTCAACTACGCCTACCGCCTCTACCGCACCCCGGAGTGGCGCGAGCTCTTCGGCCCCTTCCGCCGCCCCTATCGCGAGAACTACCGCCCCGTCGCCTTCTCCCGCCAGTACGTCCGCCACATGGAGGGCTGGTACGCGCAGAAGCACCCCGACGAGGACTTCGCCGAGACCTTCGCCGTCTGGCTCACGCCCGGCTCGCAGTGGCGCAAGCGCTACAAGGGCTGGGGCGCGATGAAGAAGCTGCGCTACGTCGACCGCGTCGGCCGCCGTTTCGCCGACATGGAGCCGCTCCTCCCCACCGGCGAGACCGACGTCACCGTGGAGGAGATGGATGTCACCGTCCGCGACTTCTACGACAAGGCCCTGCAGGAGCAGCTCCCGCCCGCCCAGCTCGCCTTCGACACCGACCTGCTCGACATCTTCAACGTCTCCCGCCGCCGCCGCAAAGGCATCCGTCCCGCCGCCGACCTCCTCTGCGACCACCGCAAGGCCATCGTCGACAAGGTCGCCTACTGGACCGGCGTGCAGCGCCCGCTGGTGAAGATGCTGGTCGAATCCATCGAGGCGCGCGCCGCCGCGCTCAAGCTCAACGCCGACATCGAGCTCGAGCGCGTCCACCTCTCCGAGATCTCCGTCTACGTCACCGCTCTCGCCATGAACTACATCACTCGCGGCAAGTTCGTTCATCCATGACCCGAACCTAACTTGCTCTTCTTTCTTGCCGCGATTTCCGTCACAATAGGCCTACCAGCCACAATCACCGTCCTTCGGTGAGCACGCATGGCGAATCTCAAGGTTGCGATCCTTTACGACGTTTGGGAAGACGACCCTCCCGAGCCGGAGCCGGAGCCTGCCCCGGAGCCCAAGAACGGCAAGCGTCACGCCAAGAAGACTAAGGTTCGCAAGAAGAAGAAAAAGGACAAGCACGACCGCGAGGAGGTCTTTGAGGCCCTGCAGAAGCTTGGCCACGAGCCTTTTTACGTGGTCCTCGACGGACACGTGCCCTCGCTCCTGGCCGTCGCCAAGTCGAACGCCGACCTCATTTTCAACCTCACCGAGTCCTTCGCCGGCGACGACACCATGGACAAGAACATCGCCGCCTACCTCGACCTCCTCCAGGTCCCTTACACCGGCGGCGGGCCCCATGCCCTCTACCTCGCCCAGGACAAGGCCCTGGCCAAGAAGCTGTTCGAGTTCCACGACATCAAGACCCCCAACTTCGCCACCTCCTACCGCGGCCGCCTCGACCACTCCCACGACATCAACTTCCCGCTCATCGTCAAGCCCACCTCCGAGGACGGCTCCATCGGCATCGACGTCGGCTCCGTCGTCGACAACCTCAAGGAGCTCATGGAGCGCATCCACTACATCCATGAGAGTTTCGACTCGCCTGTGCTCATCGAGGAGTACATCGAGGGCCGCGAGATCTATGCCGCCGTCATCGGCAACGAAGACCCCGCCGTCCTGCCCCTCATCGAGCTCGACCTCTCCAAGCTCCCCAAGGGCACGCCGCGCATCGCCGGCCAGGATGTGAAGTTCGAGAAAGGCACCGAGGCCTACAAGGTCACCAAGTCCGCTCCCGCCGAGAACCTCGACGAAGATACCGTCCAGAAGCTCACCGACACCGCCCTCGCCGCCTACCGTGCCGTCAAGCTGCGCGACTACGGCCGCATCGACATGCGCCTCAACAAGAAGGGCGAGGTCTACGTCCTGGAGGCCAATCCCAACCCCTGGCTCTCCAGCGGCGCCGAATTCGCCATGGCCGCCAAGAAGGACGGCCGCTCCTACACCGAACTCATCGGCCAGATCGTCCAGCTCGCCCTCAACCGCTCCCACTCCTGAACGTCGAAATCGTATGGACCACGAAGTCGCCTATGAACTCATCAACGCAAGAATCAATGAGCTCAGACAACAGCCGTATGTCGAGCTGGTGAAGCTGGTCGACTCGCCCATTGCATTGGAGCAGCTGGGCTCGGACGGCAAGACTTACAACCTCGAGATTCAAGCAGTCTGGGACGGTGACAAAGGTGGGGATGTTCGTGTCTTAGTCTCAGCCGAGGATGGCGGTCTGCGCGCCTTCATGCCGTTGACTGAGGATTTCATCAAGTCGGCCGATGGAAATTTTGTGGGCGAATGATGGTGGTCGCGCAGGCCGCGCAGCGGCCGCTTGAAAGTAGCCCACCACGAAGTGGTGGGACCGTCGACCATCTCCAGTCAGGAGCCCGCTTCAGCGGGCGATTGAAGGAGGCCGGCAAGAAAAAATCCCGGGCTTCTAGCCCAGGATCATGATTGCTATCGGATGTGGTGCCGAAGAAGGGACTCGAACCCCCACGCCCTTGCGGGCACATGGACCTGAACCATGCGCGTCTGCCAATTCCGCCACTTCGGCTTGAACACTCTATTTTCGCAAAGCTCCTGAAGGCTGTCAAAGCACGCTCCCGTCACCTTTTCCTCCATCCAGGCACCAAGCGCGCCACAGTTGCAAACTCCCGTGCAGGAGCCGACAATGCCTCCGCAAGCCGAGATGGAACCCAAAGCCGAACCCGAGGCCGACGCCAGGATCCCGCAGGCCATCAGCCAGCACCTTCGATCCCTCGCCCACGACCTCAGCAACTCCATCGAGACGGTGATGCAGGCTGCCTACCTGCTCGGCCAGGCGGATCTGGACGAGACCAACAAGAAGTGGGCGCAACTCATCGACACCGCCGCCCGCGACGCCGCCCGCATCAACCGCGAGATCCGCGAGGTCCTCCGCAACCAGAGCGAGTAGACCGCCGTCGTTGCTCGTGATCGCCGGGCAAGGACCGGGGATGATCCTGCGCCCTGGGCACCCACCTTAGGTTACCTAAGTGACGTAGAACACACGGCTTAGTGCTACCTTCCATTGACAGCCCCATCCCCCAGGAACATACTTCAGAAACTCGGCACACAACTTGGTCTCCCCAGTATCAGGTCGGCTGAACCCGGCGGGAGTCGTATGTCCAATCATCGGTGGTCGATCTTCTTCCTTCTCTGTGCCCTGGGTGTGTCGGTGGCGCAGGAATCGAAGCGCCTTCCGGAAGACCGGGTCCGCGACCGCGAAAAGTGGAACCAGCGCGGCCGCATGGTGAAGGGCGAATCGGCCGCCGCTCTCCGCCTTCGCGCCTACCGCCAGAAGATGGACCTGCGGCGCAAAGTGGCCGAGCGTAAGGCCGCCGCCACCCGCGCCACTACGAGCGTCATCACCAGCGGATCTGCCGCCGGCACAGTAGCCGCGGCAGGCACCGGGCCCACCTGGACGAACCTCGGCCCCGCGCCCATCATCTCCGATCCCACCGGCGCGCAGAGCTACGGCTTCGAAGCCGGCCGCGTCACCGCCGTCACCGTGGACCAGTCCGACTTGAGCGGCAACACCGTTTACATCGGCGCCGCCTACGGCGGCTTGTGGAAGTCCACCAACGCCGCCGACCCCAACCCCGCCAACGTCGTATGGACTCCGCTCGCCGACGACCAGCCTACCCTCGCCATCGGCGCCATCGCCATCCAGCCCGGCAACCCCAACCTGCTGCTGGTGGGCACCGGCGAGCACCACTCGTCAGGCCTCTCCTATTACGGGCTCGGCTTCCTGCGCTCCACCGACGGCGGCGCTACCTGGGAACTCATCGACACCGCCGACTCCGGCGCCCGCTCCTTCAAGGGCACAGCCATCAGCCGCATCGCCTTCAGTGGCGACAACCCCAACCTCGTGGTGGCCTCCACCACCAGCACCATCGGCGCTTCCATGGGCGTTCCGGCGGAGCCTTCCCGCGGCATCTACTACTCCACCGACGCCGGCCAGACCTGGAGTTACGCCAGTGTCCGCGACGGCGGCGTCACCGTCACTCCGGCCTCCACCAGCTCCGTCGTCTGGCACCCGGCCGCCCACAAGTTCTTCGCTGCCGTCCGCTTCCACGGCTTGTACGAATCCACCGACGGCATCAACTGGAACCGCCTCGCTGCCCAGCCCGCCGGCATCACTCTCACCAACTGTCCTTCGGCGTTCTCCACCAGTTGCCTCATCTACCGTGGCGAGATCTCGCTGCGCCGCGTCTCCGACACCCAGTACGACATGTACGTCTGGATCGTCGGCGCCAACGACGAGAACCGCGGCATCTACCGCAGCAGCAATAACGGCGTCACCTGGACCACCATCGGGGTCACCGGCATGACCGCCAATTGCCTCGACGGCACCGTAGCCCAGGGGTGCGGCACCAGCCAGGGCACCTACAACCTGGCGCTGTTGGCGGTGCCCCGCGGTTCCGCTACCGACCTCTACGCCGGCGCCGTCAACTTGTTCAAGTGCTCCCTCCCCAGCAGTACCGCGCTCTGCAACCTCACCACCTCCTGGATCAACCTCACCCACGTCTACGGCTGCACGCCCAGCGCCGTGAATGCCCACGTCCATCCCGACCAGCAGGCGATGGACTATTCGCTCAACAATCCCAACATCATCTACATCGGCAACGACGGCGGCATCTTCCGCACCCTCAACGGGCCGGGGCTCAACAACGGCACTTGCAGCGGCCTTCCCAATCCTTTCGACAACCTCAGCGGCACTATCGGCTCGCTCACCCAGTTCATCTCCTTCACCAATCACCCCACCGACGACTCCACCCTGGTGGGCGGCACCCAGGACAACGGCTCTCCCGCCACCGACGGCAGCAACGGCCTCACCTGGCACGAAGTGAACGGCGGCGACGGCGGCTTCAACGATATCGACCCCACTTCCCCCAACACCTGGTACACCGCCTACACCGACGTCAGCATTCAGAAGTGCACGCAAGGCGTGAACTGCACCTCCCCGACCTTTCCCTACATTGTGACCAGCACCCAGTTGGCCGGCGACCACGGCGATTTCTATACGCCCTACATGCTCGACCCGCAGAACCCCAGCCGGCTCATCATCGGCACTTGCCGCGTCTGGCGCGGCCCCACCTCCAGCGCCGGCTGGTCCACCGCCAACCGCCTATCCAACAATTTCGACACCAATGGCACCGGCGCCTGCACCGGCTTCGAGACCAGCATCATCACCGCACTGGCGGCCGGTGGACCCAAGTCATCACCTGACGCGAACGGTGTCTCGACCGTGATCTATGCCGGCACTGCAAGTGGGGACATCTTGTCCTCCACTAATGCCGGCGTCGGTATAGCCACTTGGACGCGAGGCTCCTTGGATGTCTTCAAGATCGCGGATATCGCGATCGATCCATCGGACCCGACCGGCCGTACGGCTGTTGCAGTCGTCATGGGCTTCGGCGCCGAACACGTCCGAAGGACCACCGATGGAGGCGCAAGTTGGGGAGGTATCAACAACGACCTGCCGGATGCACCGGCCAATGCTGTTCTCTATGACCCGGTGGATCCATCCATCATCTATGTGGGCACCGATGTGGGAGTGTTTTACACCACCAATACCGGCGTCAGTTGGCAGGAATACGGGGTCGGCCTGCCCAATGTTCCGGTCTATCGGCTGCGCGCATTCAATTCCGGAGGCATTCGTAAGCTCCGAGCGGCCACACACGGACGCGGCATCTGGGAAACGGACTTGGCCCTGGCGACCCCTGACTTCAGCTTCGGTTTCCCAGGCCCGCATCGGGGCTATGCGGGCCGATTCATCACTCTGCAGGGTGGGTTGACCTCGATGGCTGGCTACAGCAGCCCCATTACGTTTACATGTGACGCCAGCGGACAACCGGTGGCGCCCAGTACCTGCGCCCCGCAGGTCATCGTCCCCGCTCCCGACGGGCAACTCAGCCTGGCGCTGATGATCAAGTACGACCAGCCGGGGACCCATACATTCCGTCTTGTCGGCACAGGGTCGGACCCGCTCTCGGTCACCCACGACCAGTTGATCACGGTCGAGGTCGCTGATTTTCAGGTCGGCCCACCGGTGCCTGCTTCGTTCACGATTCCTCGCGGCAACGCCTCCGCCGACTTCACCGTAGAACTGACCAGGTCGCCGGAGTTCACCGATTCCGTCGTCTTCCTTTGCGACGGGCTTCCCGCGGGTGCGACTTGCTCGTTCTCCACGCAGACCGTGCCTCCCGCCCCCGGCACGCCCGCCACTGTCACGGGGCACATCAACACCCTTCCCACTACTCCCGTCGGCTCCTACGCCGTGCAGGTCCGCGGCACCTCTACCCCGGGGATCGTGACCCGCCTGGCGCCGACGACCATCGCTGCCGACGTCACCCTGAATACGACTTTTCTGCTCGCCGCCACGCCGACCACCCTGACCGGCACCCCCACGCAGGTGCTCGAGTCGGCCATCACCGTCACCAGCCAGGACGGTTACGAAGGCAGCGTCGCTCTTACTTGCGCGGTCTCGCCGCCCGGCCCCCCCTGCGAAGTGACGCCGCCGGCCGCAAGCGTCTTCCCCGCCTCGTCCACCCTGAGCGTGGACGCGAACGGCGCCGCTCCCGGCGACTACACCATCGTCCTGACTGCCGATGACGGCTCCACCACTAAGACAATCGACCTGTCCCTGCGGGTCGGGGACGTGGTGGTGGACGGCGTCCCCGCCCAGATCATCACCTACACCCGCGCAGGCACGGCTCTCACCCTGCAGCTCTCGGGCGCCGGTGGATACACCGGCCCCGTCCGCATCGAGTGCACCATCGAAGGCGTTTATTGCCGGCGCGAGGCTCCCTACGGCGACCTCAGCCTTGCCAGCCCGGTGGTGGTACGCCACGAATTCAGCTTTGATGCGCCGGGTACCTTTTCGATACGAATGGTCATTCGAGACGCCGTGACCGCAGGCGTGCTGCGCGAGTTCACCGTGCCCGTGACCGTCCGCGGTTTCACCGTGACCTCTCCGGCCGCTCCCATCACTCACACCATCAATGCCGGCGATCCAAGTATTCCGCCGTATGACATCGTTTTCACGCCGCTGAATGGCTACGATCTTCCTACCAGACTGAGTTGCGACCCCGTAAACGGCCTGACCTGTACCTTCTCGCCCTCGGACCTCATCCTGCCCGGCCCGGGTCCCACGACGGTCACCGTGACCATGCATTCGAGTCCGCAGCTGGCCTCCAGCTCCTACAACATCGGCGTCAACGCGGCCGGCAACCACGTCGACATTGACGGCTTCACCGGTCCTGGAGGCAGGTTCCTCTTCGGCATGCTCTATGTCCGAGGCTTCCACTTCAGTCTCGAGCCTCACTACACCAACGTCATGGTGCCGGGCACGACCCAGGCCCTGATCACCACCTATCCCGACTACGGCTTCACCAATCCGATCACCCTCGCTTGCCCGCCGATGCCGGTCGCGGGCGTGAACTGTTCGATTACCCCCAACCCCGTCCTTCCCGGTGAGGACGCCATCCTGACCGTCACTGCCTCTCCAGACGTGCCGGGGGTTGCCTGTTGCGGTGGCGAAGTCGTGGCAACCGCCTCCACCGGGTTCGGCGGCACCATCGAACACCACACCCCCTTTTCCGCCAACGTCATTCGCCTCCTCACCACCATCACTCCCACCACCGCGACCGTCCCCCAGGGCGGGACCGCCAGCTACAACGTCACTTACGCTGGTGCGCCCATCCCCTACGTCAGTCTGGTTGGGCTTTCTTGCAGTGGGCTGGGGCCCGGCATGTCGTGCAGCTTCAGTTTCCCCTCGCTCTCCAGCGGCCAGACCGGGACCGTTCTGGTGAGCACCACCGCGGGTGTGACCCCCGCGATGAACACCTTCCAGATCGTGGGCACGGGTGACGGCATCTCGACCAGCGCCACCGTGACCCTCCGAGTTTCCGATTTCAGCCTCTCCTCGACCTCGACTGCCCGCACCGTCAACGCCGGCAGCTCCACCAGCGTCACCCTGACCGCGCGTGCCCTGAACGGTTTCGCCTCCACGGTGGCGATGTCCTGCCCTGGCGCGCCCGCCGGCATGACCTGCACCTTCACGCCGGCCTCATTGGTGCCGAGTTCCGCGGGCACGACGGTCACCGCCACTATCCTCCCCGCGGCCTCCATGGCTCCCGGCGTCTACTCCGTCCCGCTCACCGCCACCGGCGCCGGACTCACTCGGGTCGTCAACGCTTCCCTCACCGTCCGCAGCTTCCACCTGACGGCCACGCCGCCGACGCTGGTCCTGCCCACCGGCACGCTCAGTGGCAACTACAACATCACGCTCTTTGCCGACCAGGGCTTCGCCTCGTCTGTTTCGCTGAGCTGTAATCCCCTGACCACCGGCGTCACCTGCGCTTTCACTCCGTCTTCCCTGGTTCCGACGGCCGCCGGCGCCGCCTCCACGCTGCGCGTCAGCTTCGCCTCCACTCTCGCTCCCGGCACCCGCACCGTGAATCTCCGCGCCGCCTCCGGCGCACTCGTGCAGACCCAGGCGCTCACCCTCATCAACGGCGCGGATTTCTCCATGTCCACGCTTCCTCCCGCCAGCAAGTCCACCGAGCAGACCGCCCCGCAGGACTTCCACGTCCTGCTCACCCCCAGCGGCGGCTTCAACCAGCCGGTGACGCTCTCCTGCACCGGCCTGCCCACCGGCGGCTCCTGCTCCTTCGACCAGAATCCCGTCACCCCCGCCCCCGGCGGCACCGACGTCACCGTCACCGTCTCCACTACCCTGGCCTCGCCGCCTGCCACCTACAACTTCACCGTGCAGGGCTCGGGCGCCGGCCTCACCCGCAGCACCACCGCCACGCTCATCCTCGACTTCTTCCCCGACTTCACTCTGGCCACGCCCGCCTCGCTGCTCGCCGTCCGCCCCGGCCAGACCGCCACCTTCCCTGTCACCGTCGGCCGCAATGGCACCTACGACAAGGACGTTGCCCTCTTCTGCTCCGGCGCCATGCCATCCGGCGCCGCCTGCTCGGTCGCGCCCCCGACCGTCGATCTCGGCCTCGGCGCGCAGCTGGTGAACGTCACCGTCACCACCTCCGCTGGGACTCCGCTGGGCGACGTCGCCTTCGCTCTCCACGGCCAGGAGGTTGCCGGCCCCAAGGTCCACGACCTGCCGCTCACCGTTCGCGTCAACGACTTCACCCTCGCCGCTCCCACCTCGCAGACCGCTGAACAGACCGGCACCGCCGTCTACTCGCTCACCGTTACCGGTCAGAACAATCTCGCCGACGCGGTCGCGCTCTCCTGCTCCGGCCTCCCCGCCAACGTTGGCCCCTGCAGCTTCGCGCCCAACAACTTCGTCCCCAGTGCCGCCGGCACCCCGGTCACCCTGACGCTCCCGGTCGGCGCCGCCGCTGCCCCCGGCCCGACCTCATTCCAGGTCGACGCCACCGCCGGCGGCGTCACTCACAGCCTTACCGAGTCCCTCACCGTCACCCTGGTGCAGGACTTCACCTTCGCTCCGCTCGGCGCAACCTCGGCCACCGTCCTTGCCGGCTCCAACGCCGTCTACCCCGCTGTCCTGACCCCGCTCAACAGCTTCTCTGCGAACGTCGCCATCTCCTGCTCCGGACTTCCCGCCGGCGCTGGCTGCGTCACCGTTCCAGCGCCGATTCCCGCCATCGGTGGCGGCGTGCCTCAGCCTTTCAACCTGGTCATCACCACCTCCGCCTCCACTCCCGCCGCCACCAGCACCGTCACTGTCACTGCCACCGACCCCGTCAGCGGCAAGACGCACTCCATCCCGCTCACTCTTGCCGTCCAGAAGTACACGCTCTCCATCACTCCGGTCTCCCGCACCATCCCGCCCGGCGCCGCCACCACCTACGCGGTTTCGCTGGTGCCGCAGAACGGCTTCAACCGCCCCACGCTGATCGGCTGCACGCCGCCCACCGGGATCACCTGCCTGGCCACGCCCTCGTCCATCTCCCCCGGCACCTCCGCCGTGCTTGAAGTCGCCACCACTCCCACCACCACCGCCGGCGCCAGGAGCATCCCGGTGGTCGCCTTCGCCGGACTCGGCGCCCCGCCCGAGGTCACGCAGAATGTCAGCCTGACGGTCTCCACCACCGCGCCCTCGTTCACTCTCACCGCCAGCCCGGCCACCCGCACCATTGCGGTGGGCGGCAGCACCACCTACACCCTTGCACTCCGCTCCACTACCACCGCTTCTCCTGGCACCGTCACCCTCTCCTGCACTCCTCCGTTGCCGCCGGGCATCACCTGCGCCTTCTCGCGGACGTCGCTCATCCCCACCACCACCACCGCCAGCGTGACTCTGACCGTCAACGCCGCGGGCGCCGCTGTCGGTTCCTACACCCTCGGCGTGCAGGGCTCCACCACTTCGCAGATCCGCCGCGCCTCCGTCACCCTCAACGCCTCTGATTTCACCCTCGACGTGACCCCGCCCACCGGCACCATCTCCACTCCCGGCGGCGGCTCCACCACCTACGACGTGGCGCTCACCGCCCTCAGCGGCTTCGCCAGTGCGGTCACGCTGTCCTGTCCCACTCCACCCACGGGAGTCACCTGCGCCTTTTCGCCCGCCAGCGTCACTCCCACCGCCGGCGGCGCACACTCCACCTTGACCCTCACCACCTCCGCCGCCGCTACTCCCGGCCCGCTCGAGTTCACCGTCCGCGGCGCCGCCGGCACGCTCTCGCACTCCAAGACGGTCGGCGTCATCAATGGCCTGGACTTCTCTCTCTCGGTCACTCCCGCCGTGACCTTGGACCCGGGCAGCTCCGCCACCGCCATCGTCTCCGCCACCACCATCGGCGGCTTCAGCGCTCCGGTCACGCTCTCCTGCACCGCCGTCCTTCCACCGCCCGCGACGGGGACGCTGGTCTGCTCCAGCTTTACTCCGAATCCCTTCGATCCTCAGACCGGCAGCTCGACCCTGCAGCTCACCGCCAGTCCCGATCTCGCTCCCGGCTCCTACACCCTGCAGATCTCCGGCGCCGGCGGCGGCTTCACCCGCAGCCGCAACCTGACCGTCAATGTGCCCGACTATCGCCTGCGCCTCTTCGCCAGTTCGGCCCTCATCGGCGACGTGCCCTCTCCCGCCTCCATGAGCGGCGACGCCACCGCCATTGGCGGCTTCAGCGGTACCGTGAGCTTCACCTGCGCGGCGTCGCATCCCGGCATCGCCTGCACTCCCCCCTTGCCCAGGATCGTCTCCTCCGTCAGCACGCTGCTTCTCGACCTGGTGCTCGACCCCGCGCTCCCGCCCGGGGCCTACACCGTCACCCTCAACGGCGATGACGGCGCCGGCCACGCCCGCTCCGTCTCCGCCACCCTGAGCGTGGACAGCTACTCCCTCGCCGTCCCGCCCAGCACCAGCCTGGAAGCGGGTACCTCCAAGCTGCTCTCCGGCTCCGTGGTGGGGACCGTCGGCTTCAACGGGCCGGTAAGCCTGGCCTGCGACCCGCCGCCCGGCCTGCTCGTCACCTGCACTTTCATGCCCGGCGCCTTCTCCGGCACCGGCGCCAACCCTGTGAACTTCAACTTCGATCTGGCGGTCGACGCGGCCACCGCCCCCGGCGTCTACGCTCTCGACGTCGAGGCTCTCAGCGGCGGCGCCATCCGCACCGCCACCCTCAGCGTTACCGTCACTCCCACCGTGGACTTCTCCTTCGCCCTGGCCTCCGGCTCTCTCCAGTTCGACGTCGGCTCTTCTGGTGGCGTGGGCTTCACCCTTACCAGCATCAATGGTTTTGCCTCCTCGGTCTCCCTCACTTGCACCGGCCTACCCGCTGGATTGACCTGCGGCCCCGCATCCGGCACTCCCTCCGCCGGCGGTACGCCCGGCACGCTCCTCGTCAACTCCTCCGGCTTCGGTCCGGGCCAAGCCACCATCACCGTCACCGCCTCCGGCGGCGGCAAGACTCACTCCAGGACCCTGAACGTGACCGTCCGTGACTTCATCCTCTCGGTCGCGCCCGCTTCCATCACCGTCGTCCCCGGGGGCACTGCCGATTACGCTCTTTCCGTCGTCTCCGCCATCGGCAGCTTCCCCGATCCCATCGACCTCGCGTGCGAGATCCTCACCGCTCCCGCCGGGACTTCCTGCAGCTTCGACAGCAACCCGGTCAGCATCGGCGCTTCCATCCAGCTGCACGTTGCCACCACCGCCGCCACTCCCGGCGGCAGCTTCACCGTGCGCGTCACTGCCACCTCCGATGGCATCACCCACGTCCAGGACGTCACCCTGGTCACCGGGGTCTCCGACTTCAGCCTCAGCGCCTCTATCACCAGCCGCACTCTCTTCCGCGAAGACCTCACCCTCTTCCCCATCACCGTCACCGCCCTGGGCACCTTTGCCAGCAGCGTGACTTTCACCTGCTCCGGCCTGCCCGCCGGCGTCAGCTGCTCCCCGGTGGCGGCGTTCGTGCCCTCCACCAGCGGAACGACGAAGAATCTCCTTGTCTCCGCCACCCCCTCCGCCCTCCCCGGCACGCGTACCTTCACCCTGACCGTCACCGGCGGCGGCAAGACACACTCCATCACCCTGACCGTCAACATCATCTGATTCGGAGTTATTGGAAGGATTGTGGCGCGGCCGCCCTCGCCATATGTGAAATGTAGCCCGCGCGCCCTCGCGCGGGCTCGTAGCCCCGGCCATAGCCGCGGCTTTGACTTACTGTGGTTTGGCTAATGGCTATTGGCTAATAGCTAATGGCTTCTACTGCACACTCTTCGCCCGCGAAATCACCTCGGGGACGAAGTGCGGGTTGGGGTGCATGCCGTCGCTGCACACCGTCAGCGGATGGTTGGCCAGCCCGCCCTTCACGATCAGCCGCCCGGGCAACGTGCGCACGTCGTACATGCAGATCAGCACGCAGGGATACTGGCTCATCACCGCCGTGGCTTTCGCCTCCAGCTCCACGATGCCCGCTTCCCCCTCGGGCAGCGGGTCCCGCCCCACTCCCAGGTTCCCCAGCACGCGGATCGCGGGCGCGCCCGCTCGTTTCGCGGCTTCGAACACCGCCGCGATATCGCTGAGCGTCTGCTGCATGCCTCCACGCCGCAGCACCGTCAGCCGCCCCTGCTGCATCAGTCGCTCCGGGTCGTGGCCCCGTTCTCTCAGGATTTCCAGCACTCTCTGGTTGGCTTCGTCGTGGCCTTGCACCACGCAATGCTCGCCGCCGGCCAGCCCCGGCTCCAGGAACTTCACTCCTCGCTGGAACTCCTCGTCGTTCTCCCAGAAGTACACCAGGTGCGAGCCCAGGGGCACCTTCTGGTCGGTGATCCCCAGTGGCACCTCGCGCGGCAGTGCCGGTGTCTCTTCGTCCAGCTTGCGGAAGTGTTCTCCCAGCTTGCGGTACAGCCTCTGCCCAAATCCGGCGGGCACGTCGAAACTCCGGCCGTCTCCCACCAGCCGCACCACGTTCCGCGTCCCGTCCAGCACCGCCGAGCACCGGCTGCACTGCTTGAAGTGGGCCTCCATCGCCGCCCGCAGCTCGGGCGTGACCTCGCCCTCCAGGTAGCTCGAGATCTCCCGCCACACCTGCTCGCAGCTGACTTCCACCTGCATCAAGTACCGCCGTCCGCCGTTGGTTCTAGACAAAAGTCGCTGTAAATCAACGACTTAGGAGCTGCCTCCCGCCTCGGAGACTCCGCCCCTGGAGTATCCGATTCCCCACCCTGCCCAAAGTTACAGCCCTGCGGCCCTACTCTTGCCGATTTCCCTTTCCCCGATTTCCCGATCCCGGCGATGCCCCGATTCCGGCGATCTACTTCAGTTTCGCCTCCATCGTGATCTTCGCATTCAGCACTCTCGACACCGGGCAGCCCGCCTTGGCGTTGTTCGCCGCCTCCTGGAACTTCGCCGGGTCCGCCCCGGGGATGCTGGCGGTCACGTCCAGGTGCACGGCAGTGATGGTGAAGCCCGCCTCCAGCCTCTCCATGGTCAGGTTCGCCGTGGTCTCGATGCTCTCCGCCGTCATGCCGGCGTTGCCCAGCTGCGCCGACAGTGCCATCGAGAAACATCCCGCATGGGCCGCTGCGATCAGCTCCTCCGGATTCGTGCCCGCTCCGCTCTCGAACCGGGTCGCGAACGAGTATTGCGTGTTGTTCAGCACCCCGCTGGCCGTGGACACCGTCCCCTTCCCGTCCTTCAGCCCTCCCTTCCACACCGCGCTGCCCTTCCGTTGCATCTTCATGATCGTTCTCCTCGCAGGAATCAAACCTCCAAGGTTACACGAACCCGCATTGGAAAAGGGATCGCGTGGCGCGGCCGCCTCGGCCGCGTGTAATGCTGGCGTCTCGCCGGCTGTCCTGAGGGCGTCTCGCCCTCAGCTCGTCCTTCGGAGGGGCACGGCTTCAGCCGTGCCGTTCAGCCCTCTAACATGATTCTGAGCCGGCTCTAAGCCGGCGAAAGAAGAGCATCGGCTCGAAGCGGGAATCTCCGCGTCGCGCCGATGCTCGCACCACGATATGAACCGGCTTTAGCCGCGGCTCTGAACTTACTTTGGCTTGGCTAATGGCTAACAGCTAATGGCTCCGGCGATAATGCTCGCACTACCGTGGAAGCCTCCGCTGAATTTCTCATCACCCGTTTCTTGCGGTTTATCATCGCTTTCTGCTGTTTCATCCTGTTCTCCTGTGTTAGCATCCCTCCCTTCCAGCGGCTCCCCCCCTCTTTTGCCGCTGCTTCGGCCGAACCCGGGTAAACGCCGCTCGTTCCAGGAGGAATTCCATGCAGAACCGAAGTGTCTCTGCGGTCGTCCTCACGGTGCTCCTGTTGCTCACCGTGCTCGCCCCCAACCTCGTCGCTGAAAAGAAACCACTCAAGCCGAAATTCACTACCGCTCTGGCCTTCGACGTCTCCCCTGCCGTCCGCGACCTTCCCCCGGCGGCTATCTCCTTCTCCGGCGGCTTCGACGCCTTCGACATCCGCCCCGAGCGCGGACCCGACGCCATTGACGCCGGCCACAGCCCCGATGCCGCCGTGCAGCTCGGCGTTTCCCTGGCTTCGCCCACCATCCCCGGCACCATGGCTAACTTCGAAGGCCTCTCCAACCTGGACAACTTCAACATCTTCGGGTTCCGCGTGAACCCGCCTGACACCGTCGGCGACGTCGGCCCCAACCACTACGTCCAGATGATCAACCTGGTCTTCGCCGTCTTCGACAAGAACGGCAACATGCTGACCGCACCCGCGGCTCTCGGCGATCTCTGGGCTAGCTTCCCCGTCACCGACTGCTACGACAACGCCGGCGATCCTATCGTCATCTACGATCAGCTCGAGGACCGCTGGATCCTCTCTCAGTTCACCGCCATCGGTCCCATCTACTACAACTGCGTCGCCATCTCCCAGACCGGCGACCCCACCGGCGCCTACTATCGCTACGCTTTCTCCGCCGGCGAGTTCTTCCCCGACTACCCCAAGTACGGCGTGTGGACGCACTCCTACCTGCTCACCTCGCGCGACTTCGGTCCCACGGTGGAGTACGGCATCAGCGTCTACGCCCTGGAGAAGAACAAGATGCTGGCCGGCAACCCCAAAGCCCGTGCCGTCCAGTTCTTCATCGACTCCGACGTCGTTCCCCTGGAGTTGATGGGGGACGGCCTGCTGCCCGCCGACATCGACGGCACTCGCCGTCCGCAGGACCACGTGCCCGCACCCATCGTCGGCACGCAGGACAACAACTCCCCCTACGGCGCCACCTTCGACGCCCTCAACATCTGGGACCTCTGGATCAAGTGGAACGCCACCCCCGAGGCCTCCCTCACCCTGGCGGCGCAACTTCCGGTGGCGGCTTTCGATTCCGTCTTCCCCTGCGCCCCCACTTCCCGCGATTGCCTGCCCCAGCCCGGCATCACCAACCCGGCGCAGTACCTCGACATCCTCTCCTACCGGCAGCGCCCGACCTGGCGCCTCGCCTACCGCAACTTCGGTAAGTACGAGGCCATGGTCACCAACCAGTCGGTGGAAGCCCTGCCCGGCGCTGCCGGCGTCCGCTGGTACGAGATCCGCCGCACCGCCGGCGCCTACTCCGTCTACCAGCAGGGCACCTACGCTCCCGCCGACGGCGTCCATCGCTGGATGGGCAGCGTCGCCATGGACAAGATGGGCAACATCGCCGCCGGCTACAGCGTGGTCAACGGCGTGGATGTCTATCCCGGCATCCGCTACACCGCTCGGCTCGCCGGCGACCCGCTCGGCACCATGACCCTGGGCGAGGCCACCGTCATCAACGGCACCGGCGTGCAGCGCACCACCAACAGCCGTTGGGGCGACTACACCTCCATGAACGTCGACCCCACCGACGACTGCACCCTCTGGTACACCAACGAGTACTACACTCTCGCCGGCCAGCTCTCCAGCCTTGCCGGCTGGCAGACTCGCATCGCCAGCTTCAAGCTTCCCGGCTGCGAATAGCCTCCACCCCGTTCCCACCCTGTCGCTCGGCGGCAGGGTGGGTTTTTGTTTGAATGGGTTTCTTGTCTGATTGGGTCTCTTGCTTGCTTGGGATGGTATGGGGACGGGCGCCTCGCCCGTCCCGGTTCTAGGTCCTTCGCGGCCAGGACGGGGCGTCGCGTTACCGCGACGCCCTTTCTTCCTTCCGCGCGATCACTTCTTTACCTTGGCGCAGCCCAGGGTGGCGATGCCCGTCAGGTTGCCGCCAGCCCACGAGCTCTCGTCGCACGCGATGCCGCCGCCCCCGTTTCCCGACACGCTGTTGCCGCTGACCAGCTTGGCGACGGAAAGCAGCTGCAGATCGATGCCGTGTCCGCCATTGTCGGACACGGTGGTGCCCGTCAGGCTGATGCTGGAGCCGGTGTCCGCCACGATCCCCGCGCCCGGGTTGTTGTTGATGGAGGGGTTTCCGAGGGTGTTGGACACCACCAAGGCCTGGGAGCCGAGCAGGCTCATGCCGCCGCTGGCGGGATTGCCGGCGGTGCCGTTGCCGCGGATCTGGTGTGGACCGCGAATCTCCACCATCGCCCCGGGGGCCGCCTGAATACCCCATAGCGGGTGGCCCTCCACGGTGGTGACGCCCCCGCCTGCGGTGAAGCCGAATATGAACAACCGGCTGCCGCCCAGCACCTGGATGCCGCTCTCCCCGTTGTTGCGGATCACCGTCTGGTCGACGAAGAACAGGACGGAGTTGCCGGAGAGCTGCACCCCGCCCGCGGCATTGTTCTCCATCGTCAGGCCGGTGGTGTCCACCTCGGCGTCGTCGCACAGTTGCAGGCCAAAACGCGCGTTCCGCAGGGTCAGCCGCTCCAGGTAGATGTCCTGTGCGCCGCAGACCACGATGACGGCGCCGCGTCCCTGCCCTGCCGCCGCGGGCTCCATGGTGGCGGTCTCACCCTCGGCGGCCACGATGCTGATGTTCCGCCGGCCGGTGATACCGTCCCCGATGAATGCCCGTCCTACGCAGTTCCCCTTCACCGTGATGGTGTGCGGACCCACCAGGTCCAGGGCATTGAGCGCGGCCTGGACGTTGGGATACTCGCCCGGGCCGGCCACGAACGGCGGACAATTCACGTTCACATCGGCGGCCGTCGCCGCCCCTGACAGCACCCACAACATCACCACCCACGTCAGAAACACCTTCTCCCAGGAATGGCCGTTTGTTCTCATGTTTCTTCCTCCTGAAGGATCAACCAATAAGCGCGAGCCGGGATCGGGATCCCGGATGACTTCCCTGTTATGAAGGGGAGGAGCCTGGTGTTTCGTGGGGAGGAGGGGCCTGGAGGCCGAAAGAGGCCGCATCTTAGGCCCCCGGAGGGACCCTGTCAACCGGATTCTGCCGCCGTGGGCCGGCGGCTTCGAAGCCCAGGCGCACCCCTTTGCCGCAAAGGCGCAAGTCTCTGCATCCTCGGGAAGGCTCTCCACCGTGCCCTCCCTGTTGTGGGGGTCGCTGGCGTCCGCGCAGGCATGGATGGTCGGGATCACCGCCGACCTCCGCCTCCCCTCCAGCCGCCACCAGGCTTCTTTGTACTTCTCGTACTTCGCCTTGCTGCCCTTCACGTGCGGGAAGACGGATATCGTGTTCGGCGTCTGGATCGCCCGTATCGGCACGATGTACCACGTCTCCTCCGGCTCCACGTACGCCACGATGGATCCCGCAGTCCGCGAAGCGGACAGCACTCATTAGCCCAGCGCGTAAGCGCTGGGTTACAGGATCATAACGACCGCCGAGTCCCGTAGGGACGGCACTCACCCGAACACGTAGCGCGGATCGTATTCGATGCCGGCCTTCACCAGCATGGCGATGAACTCGTCCTCGAACGTCTGCCGGCGGTGATGCTCGGCCTGGCGATGCACGTAGCGCGTCACCCCGGCCACATGCGAGGGGCTCACGGTGAAGGCGCCGTAGCCCTGCTGCCACTCGAACCCGGGGACACGCTCGCGCATCCAGCGGGTAGAGTTGGCCTTGATCTTCTGGATGGCCGTCGCGAAGGCCATGGTGGCGGGCAGCACGAACAGCGCGTGCAGGTGGTCGGCGACGCCCCCGGTGGCCATCGGCCGGATGCCCAGCCCCTTCTCGGTGCCGATGATGTAGGCCCACAGCGGTTCGCGGAGCTCATCGGTGATCAGGGGCCGGCGGTCCTTG